>CAKMMH010000192.1 GCA_927798255.1 uncultured bacterium
AGAGTTGTGACTTAAAAACCTAAAAAAAAGGAGAACTCTTATGGCTAATAATAAAAATCAAATTAAATTTAATGGTAGCGAATATGCATGGAATGGAAATTTTTGGTATGATACTAAGACTTTTATGATTCCTTCTACAATTATTGCTGAAAACTTAACAAGAGAGCTTAGCAAAAAGCTTGGTGTTAAACCAAATATTGTGATTGAAAATAATCATGCTCAATAATTAAATGTATGCTTAGTTCCTTTAAAAATGTTTATATATAAGATTTTTAAAGGAATCTAGGTCTAATATTCATAATTCTTTAAATTCATATAAGTCTGATTCATGTCTCTTTAACACTAATAATTTCATATTCGTTTCATGTTAGTTTTATAATATTTATTAAATTTCACATCATAACAATTTTTAGTTATATTTTTATTTTTGTTTTTAGAATTTAATAATGTGGTAGAAAAATGCCCAATTAACATATAACAAATGATAATTTTTGCAAAACAAAGAAGCTAGCTTGTTCAGTTGCTACGCAATCAATAGTTCTTGTCTCACATCATTTTAATTCATTTGAAAATATAAGGGAAAGTTTCATTAATATTAATAAAATGATTAAAAGTTTATTAATAAAAACGAAATTTGAAAATGTTGATATGCAATTAGAAATTTTAGAAAAAAGGGGATATTCGCAAGATTCGATAAAACAATATTATCTGATGCATAAAAAAATACTTTAGAAACATTATTTAAAAATAATATGTTAAAGTTAGCTGTAATAAGAAAAGTTGCAGGTTTTGTGGAAGCAAGATTTGGTAAAAAAGAGTTAATAGATATCTTAACTGACAAAGATGTTAATAAAAATATAGAAAATTTAATGAAAGTATTATTGATAAAAGGTAATTTAAATGAATTGTCAAATCTTATTGAAACGTTAAAGAAAAGTGGTGTTAAAGTAGAAGTTATATTAAATGGGTTAAAAAATGTTTCAAAAGGCGTAATAAATTATTTAATTGATAATTATGATGAAAATCAGTTAAAAAAAGTTCTATGTTTGCTGGGGGCAGATCGTTTGTCAGAGAAGGATTCATTTATTATATTAAAAGATAGTGAAGTCTAAAGTAAAATCATTAATACTATTTAAAAAATGTTGGTAATAATATAAGACAATAAAAATATGATTTGCATTTAGGAAAATATAATTACAATAAAGCAAGTATGAATTCTTTAATAGCTTTAAATAATATTTTAAAAAGCTATTTTGATGAACAAGAAATAGAAGAGATAATGGTATAGCTTGATATTGATTATCATAAAATAATTTATATAATGTCATGTATTTTAAAAGACTAAATATTTAAGATTTAAGGTTTTTAATAATATTTTAATAAGTTTCCATTGTGATATAAGAAGTTGTTTCATTGTTTTTTCCTTGATTGATTTATATTTTTTAGGCTACCTTAATCTTTTTCTAAGTAGCGTTAAGGTATTTTTATAAAAGATAT
Organism: uncultured bacterium; assembly: GCA_927798255.1. Classification (GTDB taxonomy): domain Bacteria; phylum Bdellovibrionota_C; class UBA2361; order UBA2361; family CAKMMH01; genus CAKMMH01. The sequence continues at coordinate 1,498 of CAKMMH010000192.1, forward strand.
CTTAACGCTACTTACAACAGGGTAAGATAGCAAAAAAAATTCCCGAAAAATAAATAAAGGAATAAAAATGAAACACTATAATTTCTCTTGGCGTATCAGCGATACCAATTCGGGTAAGCAAGTTCTTTCGCCGATTTCTGCTGAGGATAGGGAGTATAATCCATTAACTGACATCGCAGTACAAGGAGATGCGCTAACGCTTAAAACCCGTTCGGAGCTTAAGTGCTTTGAATATGACGAAGATAAAACTTTTCATGACATGAGTGAGATGCTTAGCCTGTCTTTGCCGATCGATAAATTTGCGGTACAGTTTTTAAATAACCGTGCGAAAATTAAAGCGGCGAAAGATAGGACGAAAAGGGCGCTCTTAACGCTTACTCTTCCTGGTAATGCCAAAATTTATAGGACTAACAATGTCCTTATTAAATTTTATAGGGGCATTTACCTTTACTTTGCCGTCATCATGAATGATGGCGATAAAGTAAATGTTGCCTTTAATAATGAAGATGGAGCAAAGCTCGAACTTCGCACGTACGCCTTCAAAGATGGGTGTATGAATATCTACAATAATTAAGGTTTTATACCTTAGACCTATCAATCACATGAGGGAAGGCCTTTTTAACAAGGTTTTCTCTCATAATATTTTTAATCAATGAATTCTACACTCAATATAAATTTGTATCCTACGTTGTGTTATTAAGATTATTAACTTTCAAGAATTGTTTTTAAGAAACTTGTATCAAATGAAAAAATGAATTAAAGAATAAAGATTTTTAAGTTAATAAGAAAAAGAAAGAAGAAAGATTGAGAAAACCTTCTCAATAACTTCCTAACCCCAATCAGTAATAACTTCATGGGGCTAGGTGAGTCTGAGGAAGGGGCTTTAGATCTTCTTTAGTTCCCCCTTGTAGTTGAAGAACTGGGAGGTCTCTAGCTTCCCCTTTTTGAACCAACGGCGGGGCTAGATATCTATCTGCGCCCCACAGGCAGCCTGAAGTCGGCTGCTATTTTTAAGATCATATGTAAGATTCTGATGTTGTTTTAAATTTTTTTAGTTGCCCCATAATAAGGCCTTAATATTAATAAAATTAAAGGAGTAATGTTTCATGTATTTATTTCCTTTTGTCCTCATAAAACTTTTCATGTATAATACAACCTGGTGTTATCTTAGAATTTAAATATATTATTTGTTATTATGGATAAAAAAAAGAAAAGTAATATTAAAAATTTAACTACCGATCCATTTAAAGAATATCTAAAAGTTAAAAATCCTAGTAAAGAAGAAAAGGTTTATGCTTGGCAAACAGCTATAGGCCTTCAAGATGTTGATGGACTTTCAGTTTCAAAATATTTGTTAAGTGTTGCAAAAGAAAATATCGATGGAATTATTAATCTAAATGAGGCTAAAAAACGTATAGATTCATATTATGAAGAAGTAACACATCGTAAACTTGAAACTACAAAAGAGTCTGATAAAGTTTCTGTAAGGATTACTAAAATTCTTGGAGAAAAGTCTTTTGTCTTTTCACCTTCGCAATATATTTCAATTCATAGACGTTTGTTTCAAGGAGTTTATAAGCATGCTGGAAAAGTTAGAAAATATGATATATTAAAAAAAGAATGGATATTAAACGGTGCTTCCATTATCTATGGTGGTAAAAAAGAGCTTATGGAAACTCTTGAATATGATTTTAAAGTTGAGAAGGAATTTTGTTATAAAAATTTAACAAAAAATAAAATGATAACTCATCTTGCGCGTTTTATAGCAAACTTATGGCAAATACATATTTTTGAAGAAGGAAATACTCGAACAACAGCTGTATTTTTAATTAAATATCTTAAGTTCTTAGGATTTAATGTAACTAATGATATCTTTGCCAAGAATGCATGGTATTTTAGAAATGCACTTGTTAGGGCAAATTATAAAGATGCTTCTAAAGGAATTTTTGAAGATTTATCATTTCTAGAATTATTTTTAAGAAACCTAATATTAAATGAAAAGAATGTATTAAAAAATAGATATTTACATTTAAATTGGAAAAATAAAGATAACAAAAAACAGCACATCAAACAGCACATTAAACAGCACAATAAACAGCACATTGAAAATGGAAAAATAGA
>CAKMMH010000193.1 GCA_927798255.1 uncultured bacterium
ATCTGCTCATTCAAATATGCCCGGTTTTTTACAAGGAGTTAGGACCATGTTTGGCTATTCTGAAAGTACATCTATCCCTCTTGCTTCTAATTTCCCATATATTTGTATGGCAGTAGGCTTTTTGTTAATAATTGGTTTATGGACTACAATGACAGCTTCTCTTGCTAGTATAATTTTTGCTTATTTGATTTATAACACAGGATTAACTGTGCAAAATGTTGCAGCAAATAAAGATATAATGATTCTTGCAGCACAAGTTGGTCAAAGTTCACTTAAATCTATGATATTAAATAGAGATGTGCTAGTCCTTGCAGGTTGTGTTTCACTTTTATATACTGGAGCTGGATTTTTTAGCATTGATTCATTTAGAAAGGGCTAGGAGTTACCTTATACAAATATTATTTTTTTGTTGATTATTCGTGAGTATCAATATTAAAGAAAGCGTTAAAGCTTTTTTAGTAAAACATAACTTGCAAGGTAAGAGTGTTATACTTGCAGTATCTGGTGGAAAAGATAGCGTAACGCTTTTAGATGTTTGCTACTTTTTAAAAGATGAGTTTAATTTAGACTTATTAGTTTCACATTTTGATCATAACCTAAGAAACACGAGTAAGGGGGATGCTGATTTTGTAGAAAAATTAGTAAAAGAAAAGTATAAATTAAAATTTTTTAGAGGACTAGCTCCTATAAAAGATAATAATGAAAACACTGAAGCTTGGGCTCGTCAAAAACGATATGAATTCTTAAAGAAAATTTATACTGAAAATAGTGCAGATTTTATTTTTACAGCTCATACAGGTTCTGATGTCGCAGAAACACTTTTAATGAGATTAATATCTAATAAAGAGCCAAGAAACATTTATGAAGTTGACACAAAGAGACATTTATTAAGGCCTCTTTTAAATGTTTTAAGAGAAGATATAGAAAATTATGTAAAAGAACATAATTTAAAGTTTGTAGAAGACCCAACAAATTCTGATACTAATTATTTAAGAAATAAGATAAGACACATATTAATTCCTTTTTTAAATAAAAATTTTAACGAGAATGTTGAAAGTTTTTTAAATACAAGAGGAATTAATTTAGAAGAAGATTTAAGTTCGCTTTATAGTATCGCAAGAAAAGAGCTTGATACTCTGAATCAATATGAAAAATTTTCAAAAGCGTGGGTTAAAAATTTTAGAGAGTTATTAAAAACAGAGCATCTTTCAATTTGTTGGCGTATAGTAGAGCTTTCCTTAAAAGATGAACTGTTTTTTAATGTTGGAAAAAAAGTGTCGCTAGAGGTTGTTGATTTAATATTAAATAAAAGAGTTGCTGTAAACTTACCTGAAAATAAAAGACTTGTAAGGTCAAAGGGGAAAATTTTTATTGAGAAATTTTAGTTTTAACATCCTCTAAATTCATTAATTTTTCTTTCAACTTTATCATGAAGTATCTGTGTTATTGTGCTAATATCACAATCCTTTGCATCAATTGGGTCTAAGTATTCAACAAAAATTTTTATACCAAATGGTACAGGAAAATATTTGTAAGCAAAAGTTTTCCAAGAGCCATCAATTGCAGCAGGGACGATAATTGCATCTGGCGCATATTTTAACAAAGTTTTTATTCCAGCATCTTTAAATTCTTTTAATTTTCCGTCTCTTGCTCTTGTACCTTCTGAAAAGATGCATACTGCTCTTTTTTCTTCTTGAATCCTTTGTCCCATCTTTTTTATCGCTAGAACAGATTGTTTGGGGTTTTCTCTATCAATAAGCGCAGCACCTTGCGCACGCATACAAACTGAAACTGTTGGGATCCATTTTCCTAGTTGTGTTTTTGCTACGTATACGAGTCTATGTTTTCTTAAAAACATATTGTGAATTGCTGTATCATATAGGCTTTGATGGTTGGATACTATAATAATAGGTCTATCTTTTGGAAGATTTTTAACGTTTTTAGTATTAAAATAAAATTTTGCTCCTGAAATGAATTTTAATAAATACAACACAGTATTAGATTCCCATCTAAAAATAGTGTTTACTGCTTCTTTACTAAATAACCCTACAATTTTTGCTACAATATCAGCTATAACAAGTGAAGTTGCAAAAAATAGAAGTTGAATAGGGGTAGTGATAAGTCCTAGGATAAATTCTTTTTTTGTTACGTAAGGTAATGATAAATTCTTTTTCATGATAAGTATTATAAATATAAATTTTTATTTTACAATCACATAGTTATCTGTATATAAATTTGGCAGATGGTATATTACTATGATTAAATATAAAACTCGTGTCTCGGGTAGAAGTCACAACTAAACTTTTTAATTTAGGAGTTTTTTTATGAATCTTAAAAGTTTACGAAGAAGAAATCGTTGGTGGCTTGGAATTCTGATCTTCATGTCAGCCTAGCAATCCTATGACGGAAATTTTACGTTTTGTCAAAACAGTTTCGCTCTAAAAAGAGAAAAGTATGAAACAATGTAGGTATCTTAAAACACTTATCTACAGGCTTAGGCCTTGTAATAATAGTAATTGTCCTTGCATCGATTGCAAAGATGACTGTTTAAGTTGCAAAAAACAACGTAATACTCATTGTATTGCGATGATTAAGTCGATAATGCCTTAAATATCAAACCATTAGCTACGGGCGATTACGAATCGTTAATAACCTTTGATGATTTGGATCCAGTTGAGAGTGCAACTGTTAAACGTTATTACGAGGCTGAAGGTATTGATAAAGATTGATACATTTAAGCATTAATATTTTCTCTCTTTTTTGGTATGCGTTGTTAGAAATAATTCGTATACTAAGAATGGGGAGGATTTTTACAAGTTTTTTTATTGTGACTTCTTTTTTATTTAATCAACTATTGCCTGTTTAATAAATCATATATTATTTAAAGTTATTAATTTTTTTCTTGACAAAATTTATAAATGCGTTTTAATAAAAAATTATAGTAAGTTTTTCGAGTAGAAGTCACACTTATTTAAAAACTCTAGAAAGGAGATGTTTTAAATCAAGTTTTTAAATTTTTATAAAATTCTTAAGTAGCAAGTGCTTTTGATGGCATTAGCTACAGTTTTTTATTCACTCCAGGGTATTACGCCCTGAGAAAGGAGGCTTCTATGATAGAAGCGTTACCCATCGGAAATTCCGGTCACGACTGCACCCGTAAGTGTCTTTTGGACGTTTACAACAAAATCATCGAGCGCGAGGGGGGCGATAAATTTACGTGTCAGAACGCGAGATGCAAATGCAACACGTGCGAGAAGAAATCGTGCAATGGATATCTTCTTTGTGAGGGCGTCGATAGTCAATGTTGTCGTGCGCTTCATACCGTCTTAGAATACGCAAGAAAGGAAGAATACGATAAGCGCTTTTTTGAAGTTTACTTCAGATGCGTCGGAATCGACGCATTTGAATCCGACTCGCTAAACGACGAGCACGGAAAATTTGAAGATTGAGCTAAAGTTTGTTTAGGTTCCTCTAATGGAACATTTGCAAGCTGAAGCGTCGTCTTCACTTAAGTTAGAAAGGAGATGTTTTAAATCAAGTTTTTAAATTTTTATAAAATTCTTAAGTAG
>CAKMMH010000194.1 GCA_927798255.1 uncultured bacterium
ATGAACGATTTCTCAAAAGTCACTTTTAATGCGTTTATTATGTCACTTGCAACTCAAGCACTTATTCAATTAGGTGAGTCAAAAGCGCCAGCTGGCGTCGATGTAAAGGAAGATATTAATGCTGCAAAGTATACAATTGATATCTTAGCAATGCTTGAAGAAAAGACTAAAGGAAACTTAGACCTTGATGAAAGCAGAATGCTAGGTGAGATGCTTCATAATTTAAGAATGGTTTATGTAAAGAAAGGCGGCAATTAATTCACTTTTGTCTGTTTTAGTTCTATTTTAAGATTTTTTTTATAAAGGATTTTTATGGGAAAAAAAGTAGGTAGCTTAGAGTATAATTTCTCGTCGTTTCGTTTATTTTTCACAGGACTTTTGATGGGAGGCGCTGATTTAATCCCAGGAGTTTCTGGAGGCACAATTGCGTTCATATTAGGTATATATCAACATCTTTTAGAAGCTATCAAATCTTTTAACGCCAAATTTTTTAAAAATATTTTTTCATTTAAAATAAAAGAAGCTTTTACGGATATTCCACTTCGTTTTTTAATAGCTTTAGGTTTAGGTATTGGAACAGCAATATTTTCCATGGCAAAACTTATGAGTTATTTATTAGAAAATGAAAGAGTATATCTTTTTTCTTTCTTTTTTGGGCTAGTTGTCGCATCAATTGTTACAATTAGTTTGAAAGTTAAATGGACATTATCTTCTTTTATATCACTTATTATTGGTGCAGTGGTTGCTTTTTATGTCGTAGGGTTAATCCCTCTTTCAATGCCTCATGACCCAATAACTTTATTTTTGAGTGGTATGGTTGCTATTATGGCAATGATACTTCCAGGGATTTCGGGCTCATTTATCTTATTAATTTTGGGTCAATATGATTATATACTAAATGCTGTAAGCAATAAAGATATCATCACAATTCTTCCTGTTGCATTAGGGGCAGTTGTGGGATTAATGTTATTTTCAAGATTCTTAAGTTGGCTTCTTAAAAACTATCATAGCATAGCTATCGCATCACTTATCGGCTTTATGATAGGTTCGCTAAGAAAGATTTGGCCTTGGAAGGAAGTTACAGAAACTATAGTTGATAGACATGGTAAGATTATTCCTATTGCTGAAAAAAATCTTTTACCTAACCTTACATCAGATGAATTTTATATAGCGCTAACGTTAGCAGTTATTGGTTTCGTGGCATTAATTGTAATATGTAAAATTCAAGATAAGTGCGATAAATAGCAGTAAATATTAAAAAACTTCTAATTTTACTTGAAAAATATAAATTCATGATTACTTTTAGGCATAGGATTTAAGTTTATTGTAAAAATGGAGTTTTTAATATGTCTAATAAAGAAAATTGTAAATTTCAAACAGAAATTAGTGAGCTTTTAAATTTAATAATTAATTCACTTTATTCAAATCCAGAAATATTTTTAAGAGAGCTTATTTCAAATGCGTCTGATGCTCTAGATAAATTAAAACTAGAAAGCGCAACAAATGAAAGTTTACTTCCTCAAGGTTACACGCCGGAAATCTTTATAACTACTGACCCTGATAAAAACACAATTTCAATCAGTGATAATGGTATTGGTATGACTTTAGATGAGGTAAAGGAAAATATTGGTACTATTGCTCATTCAGGTACAAAGAAATTTATGCAAATTAAAGATGAGCTTAAAGATAATCCATCACTTATTGGTCAATTTGGTGTTGGATTTTATTCTGCATTTATTGTAGCTGATAAGGTATGTTTAGAAACTAAGAAAGCGGGAACTGATAAAGCAGTCAGATGGGAATCTGATGGAAAGAGTGAATACACTATAGAAGAAATTGATAAGGATAGTATAGGAACGACTGTTACTCTTTATTTAAAAGATAAAAATAATGAAGAAAATCAAGATTTAGCTGATTTTACAAAAGAATGGAAAATAAAAGATATTGTAAAGAAACATTCAGATTTTATTGCTTATCCTATAAAAATGGAATGTGAAAAATTTGTTCCACAAAGCAAAGAAGATGAAGAAGCTGGTAAAGAGCCAGAAAAGACAAAAGAAATTCAAGTATTAAATTCTATGAAAGCTTTATGGCTTAAAAAGCCAAGTGAAATTACTAAAGAAGAGTATAATGAATTTTATAAGCAAATGACTTACGATTACTCAGAGCCTCTTTTAAATATTCACTTTCAAGCAGAAGGAGTTTCAGAGTTTACGGCGCTTTTATTTATTCCAAGTCAAAAACCTTTTAATTATGATTATGAAAATGTTGAAAGTGGGCTTTCATTATACGTAAAGAGAGTGCTTATAATGAATGATTGTAAGGAACTTATTACTCCTTATTTAAGATTTATAAAAGGTCTTGTTGATAGCTCTGATTTATCACTAAATGTTTCTCGTGAAATTTTGCAACAAGATAGAGAGTTAAAGCAAATTAATAAATCATTAGTTTCAAAGATTTTAAAATCGCTTCAAGATTTAATGAATAAGGATAGGGAAACTTATGAGAAATTTTGGGTGAATTTTGGACCAACTTTAAAAGAAGGAATAGTTAGAGATCCAGAAAGAAAAGAAAAAATCATTGGTCTTTCTTTATTTAAATCAAATAATAACCAAGACAAATATATAAGCGTTGATGAGTACATTTCAAATATGAAGGAGGGGCAGCCTTGTATTTATTACATTACTGCTGAAAATATTTCTGAGGCTCAAAATACTCCATTTATGGAAAGATTAAATAAGAAGGGTTATGATGTGTTATTTATGCTTGACCCAGTGGACCCATTTATTGTAAATGCACTTGGTACTTACAAAGATAAAAAGTTTGAGTGCATTACATCGAGTGACCTTGATATTGATACAGAGGAAGAAAAGAAGGAAAATGAAACAAAGATAAAAGAAAAGACAGAAAATTTCTCAGATCTTCTTTCTAATATAAAAGATGAACTTAAGGGCTATGTTGATGATGTTAAATTTTCTTCTAGATTAAGTGATTCTCCTGTTTGTTTAGTTAAAGAAGGGCCTGATTTTAAACAAATGGAATATTTTTATAAGCAAATAGGACAAGCAGTTCCAAAGCAAAAAGCTTGTCTAGAGTGTAATTTAGATCACCCGATTTTTGATAAGATGAAATCAAAAGATGTAGACACTCAAAAAAATTGGGCATGGATTTTATATAATCAAGCACTAATAAGCCAAGGAGAAAAGATAGATAATCCTAATGAATTCTGTAAGAAGATAATAGATCTTATGAATTAGGAGTGTTGATCTGGTTTCAGATTTCTGGTGTCGGATATCAGAGATCTGAAAGCCTAACATTAGCTTCTTAATCCAAAGATTTTAAGCTTATGTATTCAAGTAGTTTTTTTCCTACGATATTAGAGTTCTGAATATGTAAATTTTCAGTCTTGGCAAATTATTATCTTCGCTATATTATAGCCTTATATTTTAAAATAATTAAGTTTTTTTCATAAAGGAGTAGCAATGAATATAAGTAAGCCTATTGGTGATAGTACATATGGACCTTGTGTAATAAGAGTGGTAATCGGTTTATATTTAAGTATGGTTG
>CAKMMH010000195.1 GCA_927798255.1 uncultured bacterium
ATGACACCTATCAACAAATCCCCTTGGGATGACAATGGATATGATGTTTCTGACCACGAAGCAATCGAACCCGCTTTTGGGACAATTTCTGATTTAAAAGAACTCGTTAACAAAGCTAAAAAATTTGATATTGATATAATGTTTGATTGTGTCCTAAATCATGTTTCCACTCAAAATGAAACATTTATTAAAGCAATAAACGGAGATAAAAAAGCACAAAAACATTTTATATTCAGGTCTGGCAAAAAGAATAATGAACCTCCTTCAAAGCTAGATTCTGTATTTGGAGGAAGTGCGTGGGAGTATGTACCAAAAATAAATAAATATTATCTTCATATTTTTGCTAAATCTCAAGCTGATGTTAACTGGGAAAACCCTGCAACTAGAAAAAAGATGATTAGCCATGTTTTATTCTGGCAAAAACTTGGAATTAAAATGTTCCGTTACAATTCAATCGATCACATTTCTAAGAGTGATCTTACAAAAAATTGCGATGATTATGATTGTACTATATATACAAACGGTCAAAAAGTTCATAAATATTTACAAGAGATAAAAGATGCGTGTGCTAATAAAGAGGATGTCGTTTTTCATTTTGGAGAAATTACCTCTAAGAATATCGACGAACTTATTAAAAACGGGAGAAATGATTTTGATGGCGTATTTATTGCACCACAATTTTGTTCGGATAAAATAAATAGAAGCAAATGGACACATGATATCAATTATTTTATTAAGTTAAAACGCGACTTAGATGAAATATTAACAAAATTACTTAACGCAAATATTCTTCCTGTTATTTCTTTTGAAAATCATGATGAATCACGAGCAAATTCTCGTTTTGGAGATGATAAAGAGTTTAGAAAAGAATGCTCTACAATGCTTCTTGCGACCCAAATAATGCTTCCTGGGATACCTTGCATATATCAAGGCCAAGAAATAGGTATGACCAATGACGATTTTGATGAGCTTGATATGTTCGAGGATGTTGCAAACATTGACTTTGTAAATAAATTATCAGAAAAAGGAGCTAGTAAAAAAGATATCCTTAACATTCTTAATAGATTTGCAAGAGATAAAGCAAGAACTGCTATGCAATGGGACTCATCAAAAAATGCTGGTTTTTCAAAATTTGATGAAAATCAAACTAGAAATGTTACAGGATTACTTCAACCACCGAAAGTTAACAAAAATTATAAGGAAATTAACGTTAAAAATGATCTTAAAAGCGATTTTTCAATTATAAGATTTATGCAAGAATTAATAAAAATACGTAAGAACTATAAAGAAATTACGTATGGAAATTATCAAATGCTATTAAAAGAAGATACTGAGTTATTCGCTTTCGTTAGAAAATATGGCGAACATGAAATATTAACAATAAGTAACTTTAGCAGAGATTCCGTAAAAGTGCCTTTAACTGTAAATAATTACAAACTACTTCTTAGTAATTATGGTGATGTAAAATTAAGAAAAAATATGGCATTAAAACCATATCAAACATTAATTCTTTATAGGTAATTCAATGTAATTGAATGAATGAAATACTAATAAACACTTCATTCATTCATAAAAATTACCTATTCATTATTTTTGTACAGAACTAGAACTTGCCTTGGCTTTAGCGTTGGCTTTTTACCATAAGTCATTTGTTCAGATTCTTTATAGTTTGTGTATAAAACTTTGTATTCAGACAAATCTAATTTTAGAGTTAAATCTTCACTCGTTTCATTAACTAAAACAATAGCTTCTTCACTCCCATATGAACGTTTAAAAGCTGTAAGTTTATTACTATCTGAATATAATATTTCTTGTTCACCATAAGAAAACAAGTCACTATGATTCTTTAAATGAATAAGTTTACTTGTGTCACGAGAAATAGATTTTTCAGATGCTTGGTCAGCTTTAAGGTTAATAGTTAAGTAATTAGGATTAGTTTTAGGGGCTATAACACTTTGTGTATCCTTAACATCTTTTGGGTCATAATCTCCAAAGCCACCGTTTGAACTATTATCCCACTGAAAAGTTGTTCTAGAATTATCTCTAGAATGAAAAGAAACCATTTCTCTAGCTTCATCTTCTGAGTAACCTTCACTTATAAGAGCTTTAATTGCATTTTTACTTTCAACATCATCAAATGGAACCTTAGAAAAATCGACATTTGTCATACCAATTTCTTGTCCTTGATAAATACTAACAGCATTTCTCATTAAAATTTGTTTAGCATTTATAGCTGTTGCACTTTCATATCTATATTTTTTATCATCACCAAATCTTGAAACAGAACGAGGTTGGTCATGATTATCAAATACTAGATAAAAATTTCCTGCAACCTTAGAAACTGCACTTAAAAATTTATTAATTATTCCCTTTTGACAAATTATATTATTTTCCTTAACATGGAATTTCTTTCCATCTTTATAATCAGTCTTTAAGTGATGAAAAACAAAAGCGCCATCAAGCTCTTCATTTTTTGGATCAACATACTTTACGGCATTTTCTAAACTTGGAGAAGCAAGCTCTCCAATTAAGTAAATAGGAACGCCATCTTGTGTGCATCTTTTTCTAAATTCTTTTAAATATTTATGAATATTAGGGCCGTCAGTATATACGCTTCTTTCATTTTCACTATTTACTTCTACTGTGACATCACCTTTAGATATAAAATTGATTACATCTAATCTAAAATGTGTTATTCCAAGAGATTTCCAATAATTAACTACATCTTGAAGCATATCTTGAACTTTAGGATTATCCCAATTTAAATCAGCTTGCTCTTTAGCAAATAAATGTAAATAATACATATCAAGCTCTTTAACATACTGCCAAGCGCTTCCTCCAAATTTACTTCTTAGAGCATTAGGAGGCGTATTAATGCCTTTTCCTTTTCTAAAGAAGAAACAATCTTGTGCTTCTTTATCTCCATTTAAAGCACGTTGAAAGAGCTCATTTTGGATAGAAACATGATTAAACACAAGGTCAATCATGATATTAAGCCCTCTTGATTTTGCTTCTCTTACAAGCTTTTCAAAAGCTTCTTTATCACCATATGTTGGATCAATAGATTTGTAATCAACAATATCATATCCACCATCAGCACCAGATGACTTATAAAAAGGTGTAAGCCAAATATCAGTAACGCCTAAGCTTTTAATATAATCAAGCTTTTGTGTTACTCCTTCAAAATCTCCAATACCATCACCATTAGAATCTTTAAATGAACGAACATAAACTTGATAAACACTTGGCGGCTTTGGAAGTTTTGAATCCTTTAAAACAATGTTATTAGGATTATTGTTTAGAAAATGGTTATCTGTATTATCTGATAAATTATTACTTACCTCTCTCATAATTCTCCCTTTAATAAAAATAAGAAAAGATACTAACTGGATATGCAAAAAAACATAAAAAAAAGTATCTTAAAAAAATCAAAATCTTTTAATATCAATATATTAGCATATATCAAAATATGTACTTGTTTAAACATGTATATGTTAACCTTAATTACTTTTTTTTGTCAAGTTTAAAATATAAACAATA
>CAKMMH010000196.1 GCA_927798255.1 uncultured bacterium
ACCATCGAAACTTCATCTATAACAATTAATCTAATATTATCATTTATTCTTCTTCCTGCAAGTATAACTTCAGGATGATACCCAAGACTCTCTGCTTTTGCAGTTAAATAATAAGGGTCAACTCCTATACAATGTCCTCCAACAAGGCCTGGTGAAAATTTAAGAAAGTTCCACTTTGTACTTGCTGCATTTAACACTGCTTTTGTAGAAATTCCCATCTTATCAAAAATAAGCGCACATTCATTCATAAGCGCAATATTAATATCACGTTGCGTATTCTCAATTACCTTTGCAGCCTCTGCTACCTTTATTGATTCTGCCTCATAAACGCCAACTTTTACGACTTTACTATAAACTTCTTTTACAACCCTTAACGTTTCTTTATCTTGCGCAGAAATCACTTTTACTATTTTATCTACACTTCGCTCTTTATCCCCTGGATTCATTCTTTCAGGTGAATATCCTAGTTTAAAATCTTCATACTTTTTCAGTCCTGTTAATTTTTCTAAAAGTGCTCCGCAATAATCCTCAGTAAGCCCTGGATATACTGTTGATTCAAAAACTACAATATCACCTTTTTTTAAATGATCAGAAATTGTTTTACATGCACCATCAAGAGGAGTTAAATCAGGACGTTTATCAGCATCTATTGGAGTTGGAACACAAACAATATAAAAATCTGTCCCCTTAAGCTCATCTTTGTTTGAAGTCATTATTAGCTTAGTGTTTTTAAGCTCCCCCTCAAGCCCTTCAGAAATAGCATCAATTCCATTTTTAAATGCATCAACTTTTTTACTATTAATATCAAAGCCAACAACTTTATCAAAACTTTTAGCTAAATTTAACGCTAGTGGAAGTCCCACATAGCCAAGACCAATAACTGAAATATTCATAAAATGCCTACTAAAAATATATAAATAAACACATATAATATTAACAAACTCTAAGTGTTCATTATAGCATATATATATAAAAGTAACTAGTAGATATAGAAAACTTGTCTATAACATTTTACTTAAATAAGTTTTTATATTGATTGATAACATTAAAATAAATGTTTACTTAGGTAAATTCAATCTTTCTAGAATCTTTTCAAAACGTTCTACTAGCATTTCACTTGCAAATGTATTTTTAGCACGCATCTTTCCGTTTAATGATATTTTACTCCAAAGCTCATCATTTGTTAAAAGCTCCATAGTAGCCATTTTAAATTTTTCAAAATACTCCTCACTTCCAACTCTTTCATTAATAATAAAGCCTGCATTTCCTACAATTTCTGGAAGTGCTCCAAGGCTTGAAGTAACAATTGGGCATCCCGCAGCCTGAGCTTCAATTACGGTTCTTGCCCCTGTTTCGCCCCATGTGCAAGGATAAAGCAAAACTGCTGATTTCATATACTCTCTTGCCAATTCCTTTTGCAAAATATTTCCATGAATAAAAACTCCAGGAATTTTTTCAAGTTCTTCATTTACCTTTTTATACTTTTCTTGTATCTGGCTATCAAAAGGAGTATCTGTGTCATATAAGTTAAATGCACTAAAACTATGAAACTCTATTTCTCTATCTTGTTCTCTTAATTCATTGATGATTTTTAATGTAAGCTCTAATCCTTTAAATGGGGCTGCAGTAAAAATGAGTCTTTTTCGTCCCCTTCTTTCAGTACCTTCAAAATCGCTTAAATTTATTCCATGACCTAATGCAACAGCTCTAGCTTTTGGAAAACCTGAAGTATTACAAAGAGAAGTTATATGCCATTTACTTCCACCTAAAAGCACATGTATTCTATCATGGTATCTTTTGTCCCCTATTCCAAATGTTGATATTTCATTAAACCCGTCTGTTGTTAAAAACATTCTCGCACGGCATGGAATATTAACAAGGATTGATTGTAAATCTTTAACAACTATCAAAACATCAAGCAAATTTTTTTCTTCAAATAATTCATTAATACTACTTAAATTTTTATATTGTAAATTTACATTATTACTTTCTTTAATATTTTTACACGAAGTATAAACTTTTACATTATGACCATTTTCTGAAAGACTTTTTGCTAGGAGTGTTATATTTGATTCTAATCCTCCTAACGGCCTAATATTTATTGAATCGCCATCAAAAGGAAGTGCTGTTGGTGCAAAAAATGCTATTTTATACTTTCGATTTTCATTCATATCTTATTTGATGAATATACATTTTTGGATTATTCAAAAAATATAAATTGTAAAAATTTTATTACAAATTAAAAAAACATATTAAATTCATGTAAAAATTGCTAATATTTACAATTTGTTATAATTAAACTACTATAAAAAAATTGAATTTATTTTTTAAAAACAATAATCTAAAAAACTATGTTAAAAAAATCACAAATTGACAAAATCATACCTATTTTGCAAAAAGAAGCTAAAAGAGCTCTTACTATGAAACTTCGTGGCTTTCCAAAGCCTTATTACTGCTCATTTTTACTTCGTGACACAAATTGGTTTAACACCTGGGCGAGTAATGGCTCCCTTTATAAAAGAAAATCAGATAAAAATAGAAATGTGTATTGTGATTTAAGAGTTGGAAGTTATAGATATGACCAAGTATCTGACGGCGGTTTATTAGATAATGATAAAGAAGAGCATTCATATGAAAATGTTTCAATGCCAATTGATGATAAAGATTATGAAGGACTTCAAATTGCAATTTGGAAACTTTTAGAAGAAAAATTTAAAGAAGCTCTTTCTGATTACAACTTAAAAGAAGCCGCTCGCGTTTCTACAATTGATACGACAAGAGAGTTTAACTCATTTTCTAAGCTTCCTAGCAAAACTTATATTAAATATCAAAAAGCAGACACCGTAGATGAAAGTTATTGGGTTAATTTTTGTAAAAAAGCTTCTAAATGGATTTCAACACTTTCCGGGCTTACTAGTAGCTATGTTGATTTTGACACGAATCAGGAAACAAAAGTTTTTGTTAGCACTGAAAACCGAGTAATTGTTGAGCATTATCAAACTTATTCTTTAATGGTAGGACTTATAAAGCTTACGAAAGAAGGCGTACAATTAAATCAAGAGCTTGTAATAAACACAGGTTCTCAAAAAGAGCTTCCATCATTTGATGATTTTAAAACTCAAGTTCTTAAAAAACACTCGCAACTTATGAATCTTTCAAAAGCAAAAAAGATTCACTCTTTTTCTGGTCCTGTACTTTTATCCCCTAAGGCATCAGGTGTGCTTTTTCACGAAGCAATTGGCCATAGGCTTGAGGGAAGTAGGCTTCTTTCTACAGGCGAGGGACAAACATTTAAGGGGCAAATTGGAAAAAAGATTTTAGAGCTTCCTATTACAATTCATGATAATCCAAAATTAAAAAAATTTAATGGCGAGTTTTGTATTGGTGCCTATGATTTTGATGATGAAGGGACTGAAGCAAAAGATGCCATGTTAATTGAAAATGGAATATTAAAAGATTTTTTAAGTCTCCCAGAATTGAACCTGGTGATTAGCTTTTTT
>CAKMMH010000197.1 GCA_927798255.1 uncultured bacterium
AATTTAAATTCATCAGCAATAGGTTTATACTTCATAAGATCAGTCCAATAACCAGTTATCGGTAGAACCCCCATTATCATAGCTCCGTTTTTATAGTCTGTATCTGTGTAGTCTTTAGATACTATGGAACTTTTAATAACAGAATCATATCCAAAAACTCTACAATATTGATCAAGCACTTCTTTTTTAGCACTAACACCTTGCTTTAAGATATGAGTCTGATCTGAACCAGTGTATTTCATACCACATTCTGGGAAATACTCTCCTCTTAACGTTTCACCATCAACAAATTTTCCTTCAGTTTGGCATAGCGCTATAGGTGAAACTTGCGTATCTTCTGTTGATATACCAGCATTTTTTAAGTCGATAAGCTTTTTTTCTAGCATTCTAAAAATATCATTATTTTTGCTTACGGAATTTTTAAAAGTTCTTTCAGCTGCAAATGAATCGCTTGAAGAAACAAAAAATAAAGAAGCAAGTAGTAACCCTAAACAGGCTTCTCTGTTTTTTAGTAATAAATTGGTTATATTCATAAAAATACTCCATTAATAAGTTAGATTAAAATACCTTTTAAAGGCTTAAATTTAAGAATTTGAAATTCTTAGAGCTTTTAAAAGACTTTCTAAAAGACTTAAGCTATTTAAAAGATTTCTAAATAAAATATTCAGAAAATAATATTTCTATAAAAATGTATTATTTTTACAAGCGTAATTATACAAACTTATATACTTATGTAAACAAAAACTAGAAAAAATTAAAGTCGTTATTATTTGATTTCTACTTGAATTTATAGGAGATTTTACTTAAATACATCATATATCATTTTAAACAAGATTTGACTAAATTATATGGTTCTAAATTATATGGTTTTGTGATAATTATCAATAAAATATCCCTTACTTTTCTTTAAAAGGGATTTCTTCTATGTTTTTTCCCTTTAAGGGAGAGAGGCCTTTAAGATGTCTACGATATTTTAAAAGCTTTTGTCTTGTCTGCGTTTAAAGAAAAAAAGAAGATCTTTGTCCTACTAGTCTTGAAAAGAATACTTCATTTCAAGAACTTTTAGCGACAGTGAAGCTTGATTGTGACTATTTTCATGATAGTTTTTCACAGCGTAGAGATGATCTTTTAGGATTATTTTATAGAAAAGGTAAAACAAGGACTAATAATGTAAAGCCTGAAGAAGTGCTATATTCGAGTGAAATTTGGCAAACTTTACCAAAGGTTTTCTAAAAACACATTAAAACAGAGCGCCTTGCATGAGGTACTCTGTTTTTTTATTCTTTAAGATTTACTCCTCAGAAATTTCCATAAGTTTTGTAAATTGATCAGCTTTTAAGGCTGCTCCACCTACAAGAGCTCCTGAAACTAAAGGAACCTTTATGATTTCTGCATAATTATCTGGTTTAACACTTCCACCATAAAGAATAGGAGGGCAATCATATCCTGTTTGGTCTTTCCAATGTTTTGCAATAAATGCATGAGTTTCTTCAATCTCTTTTGTTGTTGCAACTTTTCCTGTTCCAATTGCCCAAACAGGTTCATAAGCTATGATCAAATTATCGTAGTTTTTCTTTTGAAGAAGAGAAGTTAATGCATCTATTTGTCCTGCAAGGATATCATTTGTTTTTCCACTTTCTCTTGCATCTAATTTTTCACCTATACAGAAAATTGTAGTTAAGCCTTCATCTAGTGCTTTTTGAGTTCTTTTTGCAACTAGCTCGTTTGATTCTCCAAAGATATTTCTTCTTTCAGAGTGTCCTGTAATTGTAAAATCAATACCTGCAGCTTTTAACATTGGAATAGAAATTTCACCTGTAAAAGCACCTTTTTCTTCATAGTAAACATTTTGAGTACCAACAAGTAGATTGCTTCCAACAGCTTTTTTAGTAGCTGATACATTTAATGTAGCAGGTGCAACACCAACAGTTGTATTTTTTAAACTTTTAGAAGCCTCAGAGAATTTTTTAGCTAAATCTACAGACTCGTCTTCTGTTAAATTCATTTTCCAGTTTGCAAATAAATACCTTTTTGTCATATATAAAAATCCTTTTGTTATAAAAAAGGCGAGCATTTTATACAAAAAAAACACTCGCCTTTTAAAATGCTTTTAAATAATTAAATGTATTTAAAATTATGCGATTAATTTACATACATCAACCATTCTAGTTGAGAATCCCATTTCGTTATCATACCAAGCAACAACTTTAACTAGTTTCTTACCAATTACCATTGTGCAAAGTGAGTCAACTGTTGATGAGTTAGAGCAACCAGTAAAGTCAATAGAAACTAATGGTTCTTCGCAGTATCCTAAAATACCTTTTAATTCACCATTTGCAGCTTCTTTCAATGCAGCATTGATTTCTTCTGCTGTAGCGTCTTTTTCGATTTCACATACTAAGTCTACAACTGATACGTCAGCTGTTGGAACACGCATAGCAAATCCATCAATCTTTCCTTCAAGTTCAGGAAGAACTAATGCAACAGCCTTAGCAGCTCCTGTTGTTGTTGGGATCATTGACATAGCAGCAGCTCTTGCTCTTCTTAAATCTTTGTGAGGAAGATCTAAGATTCTTTGGTCGTTAGTGTAAGCGTGAACTGTTGTCATTGTACCACGAACGATACCAAACTTTTCTGAAAGAACTTTAGCAACTGGTGCTAAGCAGTTAGTTGTACAAGAAGCATTACTAATAACATTATGTTTAGAAGCATCGTATTGCTTGTGGTTAACACCATAAACGATAGTTAAATCTGGCTCTTTTGCAGGAGCTGAAATTATAACTTTTCTTGCACCAGCTTCTAGGTGTTTAGCAGCATCTGCTCTCTTTGTAAAACGACCTGTGCATTCCATAACAACATCTATATTTAATGATTTCCATGGAAGGTTAGCAGGATCTGTCTCTGAAAAAATTTGAATCTTGTTTCCGTTTACTACTAAAGCATTTTCTTCAGCTTTGATATCAGCATCAAATTTTCTATGAACTGAATCATATTTTAAAAGATGAGCTAGAGTTTTTGCATCTGTTAAATCGTTAATAGCAACTACTTTTACATCTTTATCTTGTCCTGTTTTGTAGATTTGACGTAATACATTTCTTCCAATTCTACCAAAACCATTAATAGCAAGGTTTATGCTCATAATTCACACTCCTAATAAAAAAATACTTGTTTTTTGTTGCCACATAAATTATAGCAATAAAAAACAGATTGTACTCAATAAGTAAAACTTTAAATAAAATTAACTCGCTTTATATAAATTAAATAAGCCATATTAATAAAAAGCAATAATTAAACAGCAATGATTAAAAATATGATTAAAAATATATGTCCCGAGTATTTTTTAAAACGATGGTCTTTTTTTACCATAGATTAAATATAACTTAATTATAAATGTAATATTAAATAGTTACAAGATAGATTTTTAAAATTAAATGCCTTTAAAAAGTAAAAAAACCTCTTTAAAAAAACTTTATGTTAAATTTTAAATTAAAATTA
>CAKMMH010000198.1 GCA_927798255.1 uncultured bacterium
TTTAATAATACAAAACCACTTTTATTAATTTCTGTCATATATAAATTATATCGTAAATTTTTTTATGAAAAAACGCTTTATAGTTTATTTTTAATTATTTTAGTTTTAATAATATTAAGTTAAAATTAATAAACTAAATTGATAATATGTATAAGGATTTTTTCTTATGAAAAGAACTTGGAATGTAATAGTAGAAAATGAAACAAAAATTAAAGTTAAAAAACTTGAAGTTAAAAAACTTATAAAAAACTTACTTTTAGATATTGAAAAAGAGTATGAAATAAAAGAGTTTTTAAACGAAGTGAGTGTTCTTTTTGTAAATGACGAGAAAATTCATGTATTAAATAGAGATTATAGAGGAAAAGATAGACCAACAGATGTACTTTCTTTTGCAAGTTTAGATGGAAATGATGATGAAAATTTTATTTTCACAAGTTTAGGAGATGTTGTCATATCTTTAGAAACAGCAGCGAAACAAGCAATTGAGTATAAAACTACTTTTAATGAAGAGCTTATACGGCTTTTAACTCATGGAACACTTCATTTAGTTGGCTTCGATCACGAACATGTTTCTAAAAAAGAAAAAAATGAAATGCTGAGTTTGCAAGATAAGTTTATTGAAAAATATAGAAAGCTAATAAGTTTATTGTGATTATTAAAAATAGTAAATATTAAAAAATACTGATTAATTTAAAATATCCCGTAGGGATATAATAAAGCGTGCTTGCACGCGGCACCAGGAAGGGGTAAGGCACAAAATTATGAAACAATTTCGGGTAGATACCTCATTATAAAAAAGTCCACAATACATACGTCCCCTAAAATGGCGAATAAATTAATAAGATTTTGAATTAATCAGCTTTTCTTTAACTATAATCAAAATCTCACGATGTGAGGTTTACTAGAGCGAGTAAAACTCGCGATATAGGGCGCTGCGTAGACGCATGAATGTGCGGATGGCCGTATGATGCTTAAAAAGCATAAGCTTTTTAAACTCATGCGGTTAAAGCTAATAAATTTATTGTTGTTATTAAAGGTATCATTTATGGCTGAAGTTAAATTAGAAATATCAAAAATATCATTAAGTATTGAAAGTCTAAAAGAAAGAATTGTAGCCCTTGGGAGGTTACTTTGACATTGAGTATAAAAAAAATAGACTTTCAGAAATATTAAAAGCATCTGAGAAGGAAGAGTTTTGGAATGATGTTGAGAATGCAAAAAAAATCTCAAAAGAAAGAAGAGGGATAGAAGAAGTTTTACATATATATAATAGTATTGAAAATATTTTTAAAGATTTAATTGCTGGGTTAGAGCTTTACGATGAACTTCAAGATAAAGAAGTGGAAATAGAGCTTGTTAATAACTATAATAATTTACTAAAAGAATTAGATAATATAGAATTCGTTTCAAAAATGAAAGGGGAGTTTGATGCCTCAAATGCAATATTAGAAATAAATTCTGGTGCCGGTGGTACAGAGGCTCAAGATTGGGCAGCGATGATTTATAGAATGTATTTACGTTGGGCTGAAAGAAAAGGATTTAAATGTGAAGAACTTGAATACGTTGAAGGTGAAGTCGCTGGAATTAAAAATGTTACGATTTTAATTTCAGGTTCTTATGCTTATGGATTTTTAAGAGGAGAGCAAGGTGTTCATAGACTTGTTAGGATTTCTCCATTTGATGCAAATAAAAGAAGGCATACTTCTTTTGCAAGTGTTGCTGTAATGCCTGATATTGAAGATGAAATAGATATCGAAATAAATGAAAAAGATTTAAGAATTGATACTTATAGAGCATCTGGAGCAGGCGGACAACATATTAATAAAACGGATTCTGCAGTTAGAATTACACATATTCCAACAGGAATTGTAGTGACTTGTCAAAATGAACGTTCACAACATAAAAATAAAGCACAAGCCATGAAAGTTTTAAAAGCAAGACTTTATGAGTTAGAAGAAGAAAAAAAGAATAATGAATTAGATAAGATTGCTGGAGAGAAAGATAAAATAGATTTTGGAAGTCAAATTAGAAATTACGTGCTTCATCCTTATAAAATGGTAAAAGATGTTAGAACTAATTATGAAGTGGGGAATGCAGAAGGTGTTCTTGATGGTGATTTAAATGGTTTCATGAATGCGTTCTTAAGTAAATAAAATATATAAACAAACACTGTTTGAAATAATAGTTCTATGTAACAACAAAATGTTCCACGTGGAACATTTTGTTCAAATTTTATAGTTAACGTATTAAAAATAATTAATATTTCACATCTTTACAAATAACTTTTAAATGTTGATAATTTTATTTATATGTAATGTTCCACGTGGAACATTTTTGTATTTTGTAAATTTTGTAATATCTTCTAAAAATTTCTGTTCTGATACATCGATTTAATTTTTTATAATTGAAATTATGTTTTTCAATAGAAAATTTAAATTAGATTATTTCCAATGTTCCACGTGGAACATTTTGCAAGAATTATAAAAAAAGAGTTGCTATATAATTTTTGTTTTATTTTTAATAAAATTATGCTTGCAAACTGATATTTGTATTTTTATTTACTGAATTTTATAGATGTTCTACGTGGAACATTTTTGTTTTTGTGAGTATAACATACCGAATTTTTAGTTATTTTTATTTTATTAAAAGTAACTTTTAACTGTTTATAAGTTATTTTATTAAAAATGTTCCACGTGGAACATTTGATTCGAACCAAGTACCCTGCATAATTTTGTATAAGCAAAATTGTTTGCCACTTGGCCAGTCGCACATACGTGCGCCTCTGTGTCGGCCTATATCGCTCGCAAGCTCGCTTAAGTGACCCCTCTAGGGCTTTTTTTCATTTGTTTCTTCTTTTTTGTTTATAACCTATTCAAAATAAAGGAAATTTAAGTTTATCAAAAGTAACTTTTGTTTGTTGATAAGTTTTATATATTAAAAATGTTCTACGTGGAACATTTTTGTATTTTGCCAATTTTGTAATAGCTTTTAAAAATTTCTGTTCTGATACATCGATTTAATTTTTTATAATTGAAATTATGTTTTTCAATAGAAAATTTAAATTAGATTATTTCCAATGTTCCACGTGGAACATTTTGCAAGAATTATAAAAAAAGAGTTGCTATATAATTTTGATTTTATTTTTAATAAAATTATGCTTGCAAACTGATATTTGTATTTTATTTGATTAAATTTATAGATGTTCTACGTGGAACATCTCTGTTTTTTTGTAAGTGTAACATATTGAATTTTTTGGTATTTTTATTTTATTAAAAGTAACTTTTAATTGTTTATAAGTTGTTTTATTAAAAATGTTCCACGTGGAACATTTAGTAAGTGTTTTAAAAACATAATTCTCTAAAATTTTTATTTTGTTATCTGTTACTATCTATTAAC
>CAKMMH010000199.1 GCA_927798255.1 uncultured bacterium
AAATCAATTTTTTTCCTAGGCCAATATGTCTAAATTCTGGCAAAACTCCAAATTTAAGAATATGAATTTCATCTAAGATAGTGTTGATTAAAATAAAACCAACAAGAGATGCATTATAATAAATACCGTATATAAACCCGTTATCCTTATCAAGCTCGCTTGAAAACATGTCTTCTGTCCAAGACGGAGTATTAGATAAAGATTCGATAAAAGCAACTTGTGCCATATCTTCTTTTTTAAGCAAAGTTATACTTGGTATTGTTAAAAAATCAACTTGTGTATTCATAGTAACGAATTATAAGTCATATAATAAATTTTTCAATATCGTATAATATTTTGATTTTATTATTAATTAATAAATAAATATTTCAAAAGACTTCGTATTCTTTTATTTTTCATATTTTATTCTTAGAATCGCTATTTTTAAATACTACATCATCAATAATTCCTTCTATAAAGAAAGACCTATATTTCAAGGCCTTTCAATGTGATTTAAGCAACAGCAGCAATAAGATCAATAAACCGATCAATCTTATCCATTGCTCCTTCAAGGATTTGCGAATCGTTTTCTTCTTGCACTGCGTCTTTCAAATCCTTGACGACGTCGTCAATGACTTCTTTCTCAGACACCACCAAGGCGCCATTTTGGGGACTTTTACCTCTCATTTTAAATCCTTTCTTAAAACAAAGTTAACCAATTAGAAAGAACCGTTATAGGGTTTTAGATAAAATATTTAATTTAGTCAAATTTAATTAAGTATTCCTTCTATAACGTAATAATTCCCTTTTTTTGCATCTGTAACACAACTAACAAGGTAATCTCCTTTGTTTAAATAAAGATCAATTTTTATACTAAGCAACTTTTTAAATAATTCTTTAATTGCTTCTTGATTGTTACCATATATACTTTCAACAAAAACTTCTTCTACCGCATAAATATCAGTTAATTTTTCTTCTTTTAATTTTTCAGTATCTTGAATCCTTATAGTTTTCGAATCACTTTCAATTCTAACATTATCATTAAATATGTAAGTTATGTTACCCTTACGTTTGCAACTTACTACTATACCTAAACGATATTTTGTTAATAGTTCTGAATTAACACCAATAGCTGGAATAAAATATTTTAGATAATCACTTAAATCATCAGTCGGTTTTACATACTCACTACGTACATTTTTTAATGAAATACCTTTTGATTTTTTTCTTTAGGGCCAAGGTTAATAAAACCAATTATTTTATATTCGCAACCATCATTGACTTCAACATAATATTCATTTTTTTTAGAATTAGAAATAGTCAAAATTTTTACTTTATAGTTAGCATCGCTACTACCTAATTTTGGAACATATTTTTTAACAACGCCGTCATTACCAACAACATATCTAACATTATCTCATTCCACGGTAAAAAAATCTTTTCAGATCTTTATAATATTAGTCAAAATTATTTTATTTTAAATAAACAGTGTAACCACTACAAAAAAAGTTTAATATTTTACTTTTTAATTCGTAAAATCCTAATTTTTTTAATGCTGATAACTTAACAAAATTAGATACTGCATCTTGAAGGGTTTCTAAGTCAAATTCTTCGTCTATAATATCACACTTATTAAATATAACTATTCTTGGGATATCTCCTAAATCCATTTCCCTTAGTATCTCGACAACTGCTCTATATTGATGAAGTGCATCAGGATTACTAGCATCTACAACATGAAGAAGTAAACTTGCATCATAAAGTTCATCTAATGTAGCTTTAAAAGCAGTTTTGAGTTCATTTGGTAAATCTCTAATAAATCCAACAGTATCGCTTAAAACTAAATTACAATATTTAAATTTTTCATTATTTTTATGTCCTACGATGCAAAGTTTTCCCCTTGTCGTGTCTAATGTAGCAAAAAGCTTATCCTGTGTTTCAACTTGACTTGATGTTAACGCATTAAAAAGTGTACTTTTTCCAGCATTTGTATAACCTAAAATAGAAACAAGTGGAATCTCAGAAAGCCTTCTTTTCTTTTGTCTAAGCTCTCTTCTTTTTGAAATTTCCACTAATTTCTTTTCTAATGCATTTATTCTATCATTCATTCTACGCTTTCCAAGCTCAAGCTTCGTTTCTCCTGGCCCTCTACTTCCTATTCCTCCAGTAAGCCTTGAAAGTCCTGCGTGTTTTTCTAAAATTCTAGGAAGCTCGTACTTTAGTTTTGCAAGCTCTACTTGAAGTCTCCCTTCACTACTTGTCGCTCTTTTAGCGAAAATATCAAGAATTAACATACTTCTATCAAGAACACGCAATTTTGTAATATTTGTAATATTTCTAAGCTCAGATGGCTTAAGTTCTCTATCAAAAACTATCGTATTTGCACCTAAAGACAAACACTTAAGCATAATCTCTTCAAGTTTCCCCTTTCCTAAAATAGTTTTAGGGTCTATTTCTCTTTTTTGAACGATAACTTCTAGTACATTATAATCAGCTGATATTGCAAGCTCTTTTAATTCAGCAATGGATTCATTATCTCTTTTAAAATCCTTTTCATATACACCAATAAGCACAATATCATTATCTGATTCTTCAAAACTTTTACTCAAACTATTACTAGTTAATTCATTTTCTAAATTAGAAATAAAATCTAAAAAATTAAATTTTGTTTTATCAAGATTGTCAATTACTTCAGTTTGTGAAAAAGAATTTATATCATTAGCATAAGGGACAAGGTATGCATATTTTGCTTGAATATTCCCGTTAATTTCTTTAATACCGACAATCATATCAAGACGTAATTTTTGTAAATCAGTGTAGTAATCACTATTTAATTCGAAATTATCTTTTAAAATTGTTGCTATAAGTCTTATTCTTCTTAGTCTTCCTTTAAACATTCGATATCTTCCTAAATTAGGAATATACAAAATATTTTTATCACCGACGAAAACTTCTTCGACCCCTCCTTCCCTTGAAATAATAACACCAATTATCCTTCCAATTTTTTCTGATAGCCTATAGATTACTTTTGCAAAATCTGCTTGAATTATACTTTCAGGGGAAATTTTTTCGTTATAGAGTTTCTCAATCTTCTTTATATCTACTTGAGATATCCCCTTTATGTTACCTTTTACACTTTTTGACATAACGCACTAATTTTATTTATAAATACAAAAGAACCTTACCATTATACTATTTTTTTCGAAAAATGATATATAGAACGTTCATTCCAAAGAATTGATAAAGAAGAGATTCTCAATTGAGAAAGCACATCCTTTAATATATACTCATAACAAGTTCGAAAGCAGTGCAAGTTAACGTTTATGATATGAAAAGTTAATTGCTATTCTTTAAGTTTATTTTTTGATTAATAACGTTATTACTATTTTAGTAAAATCCATCATTTTCGTATTT
>CAKMMH010000200.1 GCA_927798255.1 uncultured bacterium
TGAACCACTTTTAGAAATTGTTAAAAATAAAAAGGTACTTATTTGTTTTGATGAATCTCAAAAATTAAAAAATCCGACATCAAAAACTTTTAAAGCATTAAGAAAAATTGCACTTTATTCTCAAAGAAAAATCCTTTTAAGCGGAACTCCAATCCCTTGTAATATTGTAGATATCTGGTCTCAAATGCTTATTTTAGATGATGGTGAAAGGTTCGGTAAAAATTTTTACGCTTGGCTTACAAAAATTGCAGAGGTAGGTAATAAATATAGCGAATTTGCTGTAAGAAAATTTAGAGAAAATAAAGTAAATGAAGTAATAGATAGAGTTTCAGAGATTCTTTTAAGACGAAAAAAAGAAGAAGTTGTAAATTTACCAGAAAAACTTTTCTCAGTTAGAGATTTAGAAATGACAGGGGACCAAAAAGCAAAATACGATGCGCTTTGTAAAGAGCTTCTTGTTGAACTAAAAAATATGGATGGTGAAACTTACACAAAACAAATAGATAGTATATTAGAGCAATATCTTCGTGCAGTTCAACTTGCGAGCAACCCAAGACTTTTAGATGAAACTTGGAAAGGGGAACCTATAAAATTTTTAGAACTTGATGATATAGTAGAAGAACTTGTAAAAGAAAATGGAAAAAAACTTGTTGTATGGACAAATTATAAAAACAATATTGATGAACTCGTAAAAAGATATGAAAAATTAGGAACAGCTCCTTATTATGGAGATTTAAAAATAAAAGAAAGACAAGAAATTGTAGATGATTTTCAAAATCCTAATGGAAAAATAAAAATATTAATTGGTATTCCAGCAGCAGGGGGAGTCGGAATAACGCTTCATGCTGCGCAAACTGCAGTATATTTAGATAAGACTTGGAATGCTGAGCATTATCTTCAATCAATAGATAGAATTCATCGTATAGGACAAACAGGAACTGTTAATATAATTTCTCTTCATGCTGCAAAAGTTGATAATCTTATATACAGCAATTTAAGGAGAAAGGAAAAAGCACAAGCTGCAATGCTAGGGGATAAGAAAAAATTTATCCCTGTTATGCACCCCACAAAAGAAGAACTTATTGAAGCTTTGATTAATTAAAAAACAATTCTTAATTTAACTAAATTAAGATTAAATAACAGGTGTTAACAAAGTTGTTAATAACTACATTAATACACTAAAATCATTATTATTTTTATAAAAAGTTTCTTGTTAAATTACTGTTATTTATAAAAATAATAAAATGATATTTTTATAGTACCTTTAAGATAATATTATAAAAACAATCTTTTATCTGTTTTTTTATAAAAAATCCATATAATATAAACAATGTAATTCTTATTTTAACTAACTTAAAATTATTCACAAGTGTTTATAAACCTGTGGATAACTTTTTAAAAATATACATTATGGAAATATATAACTTAATTATTATAGGTTCTGGCCCTGCAGGTCTTACAGCAGGAATATATGCTGGGCGCGCTAACTTAAATCCGATTATTATAACTGGTAATACATTTGGTGGCATGACTTCAAAACTATCTCAAATTGAAAATTACCCTGGTTTTCCAAATTCAATATCTGGAAAATCATTAATTAACAAAATGAAAAAACAAGCTATAAATAGTGGTGTAACATTTATAAAAGATAGTATTCAAGATTTTTATGTACTAAAAGATAAAATTATACTTACAGGTGAAAAACAAACGGAATATCACTCTAAATCTGTTATTTTTGCAACAGGAATTAATATTAACAGAAATACTATAAAAGGATTAAATGATTATTTAGGACATGGGGTTTCTACATGTTTACATTGCGATGGCCCTTTTTACAAAGGAAAAAAAGTTGCAGTTTATGGAAATAAAGAAAATATTTTTGAAGATATTAAATATCTTTCAAATATTGCAAAAGAAGTTACATTTATAACACCAAATAATAACGACTATTCTAAAATCTTATTATTAAAAAATGTTAAAATTTTAAACAACACATCTATTTTATCAATAAATGGAGAAAAAAACTCAGGTTTTAAATCAATAGATATACAAAACAACAATAACAATGTTCAAAGTAATTTAGAATTTGATGGAATGTTTATAATAAATAAGGAGGAAAACAACTCTCTTCTTTTTAATAATAAAATTAATTTAACAAAAAATGGTTTCGCTATTACAAATGCAAACTCTTGTATGACCAATCTAAATGGCGTTTTTGTGGCAGGTGATTTAAAAGATAAAAACTCAAAACAAATAATAAACGCTTGTGCAAGTGGAGCAGATGCTGTAAGTGAAGTCAAAAAATGGTTAATAGAAAATAAAAAACTCTAATCTGAAAAAGTTTAATAAACTAATACAAATTAGAGTTTTTTATCAACAATTTTATCTTTTACAAGATAAAATATTAAAGAACAAGTATTATTGCAATAACAAATGATAATACAACTAAAGACTCAATCATTGCTAAACCAACCATCATTGGTACAAACATTTGATCTTTAGCATCTGGGTTTCTTCCAATAAACTCTAAACAAGTAGCAAGAGCCCTTCCTTGAGCTGTTGTTCCACCCAAAGCTGCTATTGCCATAACAATTGCTCCACCTAAAGTTACTGCCCAATCTTTACCTTGTTTAACTTCTTCTTGAGCTAAAGCCATAAGTGGAGAACATGCAATTGCTGTTAGTAATAAAACTAACTTATTAAAATATTTTCTCATTTTTTAAATACTCCTAAAAATATAATAAACCCAAAATAACCAATAAAAATCTTTTTTAAGACATTATATGGCTTTTACAAATAAAAAATCTTTAAGCTACATTTTTAATCTTATGTTCATCTTCTTTATGTTCGCCTTCATGTTCAGAAGCAAGTTTAATATAAACCATATTTAACGTTGTAAACACAAAAGCCTGCATAAAAGATACAAACACACCTAAAAAATAAAGCAAACTTGGAACGATATATTTACAAACATTATCCGTTACAATACTTAACATCAAATGGTCTGCAGTAATATTCCAATACAACCTCAAATTTAAAGTTAAGATTCTTAATGTTGTACTAAAAATCTCAAGTGGAAACATAAGCCATGAAAGTGCGAGCATAGGACCACAAAAGTGTTTTAGATACCCCAAAAATCCGTGAGCTTTAACACCTTGATAATTAAAATAAATAAAAGTAACTAGAGCCATTGCAACATTTATTTGAACAGTTGTTGTAATTGCTGGTACACCTGGTATTAAAGCAATTAAATTTGAAAACAAAATAAACACAAATACTGTAGCGATAAAAGGTAAATGTGCTCTTTCTTTATCGCCTATAACTGAATCATAAAAAGCTATAAATTTTTCTACAAAGAAATCAAAAAATGAAAAACATGTGAATTTTC
>CAKMMH010000201.1 GCA_927798255.1 uncultured bacterium
ACTAATACTTTTGTCATTTTTAATCCCTTTCAATATATCGAGCAACTGGTAAGTTATACATATCATCTGTTATATGTTCATAGCGTTTAGTTACTTCAGAGTTATCCATAAAACCAAGCTCTGCTTTATAAATTTTCCCTGTTTCTTTATCTCTTATTCTATCATAACTCATTGTGGCGTCGCTACGTTTTTGACTTAAAATATCATAAGTTTTTTGTTTTTCATTCCAACCTGAAGTTATAATATTTGATGTTTGATTACAGATTGCTTGAATAGCGTTTGCATTTTTTACAACTTGCCCTTGTTCTCTATAATAATTATCAATGTATCTATTACTAAATCTTACAGTGCTTAAAGAATAATTTAAAACTGGTATCCAATTTACAAGTTCTCTTTCTGGCGCAGTAAAAAACACGGTATGATAAACAATTAGCATTACAACAGGTGGCATTTGAAATTCTTTTATTGTTGCTGTAAAGATTCCTTCAACATTTTTATCAAATTCATTTTGATATACACCTCTTATAATTTTTCCGCCTGTTGCATTTAGCCCTAGAGGCGTTTCTATAGCTTTAAAATTTTTAATAACAGGAACTTTAAATGACAAAACGCTTTGACTTAAATTATAAGCGTTAGTGAAACTTTATAAAAAGCTTTTGTGGTTTGTGGTTCGATTGCAGGAAGTTTTGCCATTTGAGCTGAAGGGTAGTCCTTTGGTAAAAAATTTTCATTTTTTGGGTTTTCATATATCCTTCAGTTTTTCATATTAAAAAATATTTTATAATCGATGTTATTTGGATTGTAAGCCATAAAAGTATAGTGTGTGTGATCGGGAGCGCCAATTCTGACTTTCCAACCTTGAGGAATTTTCATTGAGAAAAGGCAGTTATCATAATTTTGAAATTTCATGTTTTTTGCCAAGCTACTTTTAACTTTAATTTTAGGACCAAAAACGCCGACTCTAAAAGATTTATCACCTTGATTTGAATTATCGTTTCTAGAATTTCCCTGAAAATCTTGAACGTTATCATTAAGGTTTGTATTTTTATTTAAATATTTTAATTTATTTTGAGAATCAATTTTGATTGTACTATTATTATCAACAATTTGACCATTTACCTTAGTTGTTACACCTTCACTCGATGAAACTCTTATGGTTTTTGAACCGAATAAATCTCCAATATCTTCAAGTATTCCAGTTTCTGCAGTTAAAATTCCAACAACAATTAAGAATAAAACAGAAAAAAGCACGCTTATTGAAATAAGAATTGATTTAATTTTTTCGGTGTTTGTAACTACGATTAAAAATTTAAAATAATTGACGCTAAAATTAATTATTTCATAATGAGTAAAATTTGTTAATAGGTAAAGGAGTAAGAAAAGAAATTCCTAAATTTTTTCAAATAGAATTGTATACTTAACTAAGGAATATATTATTCTTATTTTTTAAATAAATCATCAAGCACAACTTGATTTTGAACAATACTGCTATATTTATTTTTCTTTACTCCAAATGTTGTTATCATCACTAATTGAATTGATTTTTTAAAGTTAGTTTCTTCTTTAAATGCGCCTATTTTATTTCTTAACTTTAAGTCATAATCTTTATTAATTAAAAACTCTTCTTTAGAAAATTTTATTTCACATATTGAAACTACATTATCACGCCTATCTATTAGTAAATCTATTTGAGCACCTGTAGTTCCTAGTTCTTTATTTCCTTTTGTAAACCAAGAAGAAGTTTCTGTTAAAACACCAGAGATTCCAAGTCTTTGTTTGATTTCATCCACATGGTCTTTACAGACTTGCTCGAAAACCAATCCTTCCCATGTCGCACGTGAAGGATTGTCTAACATGTTATTCCAAAAATGTTTATCTTTTCCATAATTGTCTTTTATGTATTTAAAATAAAAAGCTGTATAGTAATCTGAAAGTTGGTACAAAGTTTCTTTTTTCTTTTTGTTGTAAAATTGGGATACACGCACAAAACCAGATAACGCAAGGTCATTTAATATTTTTGTTAAATCACCGTTAGGAGTTAATTTTGCACTTTTTGCTATTTGTTCTCTTGTAAATCCACCTTTTTTTGTACTTAATGCTTGAACAACTTTTACATAGTTATCACTATTTAAAAATAATGTTCTGTATAAGTGTTCGAATTCATCCCATAATTCTCCGCCATCAAAAAATATTAATTTGTCTATATTTTGAGACAAAGATAAATTGTTACTTAAAAGATTTAAGTAATATGGTATACCTCCCAATATCATATAACATTGTGCAATATCGTAATTGGACCAGTAGATTTTTTTAGATTCTAAAAATTCTTTTACCTCATATAGTTTAAAAGGTTTAAGATATAACTTACAAGTTTGTCTATTAAATAATCCACCTTTATTATTTGCAATCTTTTCATCCATCCACGATGTCGCGGAGCCACAAACGATAAAAACTAAGTTTTTCTTAGTTGCCCCCCAATCATTCCAAAACCATTCAAAAGCGGAAAGAAATCCAGATTTTTGCGTATCAAGCCAAGGCATTTCATCAAAAAACACTATCTGTTTTTTGTTTTTAGGAGCTTTTTCTAAATATTCTCTTAAAAATTCAAAAGCTTCTATCCAATCCTTTGGAATACCATATTGTTTTTTGGACTTTCTATTTAACTCTGCTAGGAAATTTCTGAGTTGTATTTCTTTTTTACCGCCAAATGTCCCTGTTAACTTAAATGCAAAATTATTCTTATAATATTCATTAATAAGAAATGTTTTTCCAATACGTCTTCTTCCATAAACTATAATAAGCTGTGCAAAGCTAGATTCCATACACTCATCTAACCTTGCTATTTCCTGATTTCTTCCAATGATTGTTTTTAGTTCCATATTTAGAAATTTAAATAATCTAAAAAATCTTGTCAATTATTTTTCCGCTAAATCTTAAAAATTTTATGAGATTTAGCGGAAAAATAAATTTGAAAAGATAAGAATTTGTTTTCTAACTAAGCTTTAAGAAATTTAGAAATATTAACTAAGATACATATTAACTATAAGTTTTTTATTTATATGTATTTTTTTTGGATTAGCACCAAACTCAGGGCCAGGGCTCGTGTTTGGTGCTTTACCAGCAATATTTGCAAAAATTCCTTACGGGTATGCAATTTCTAGCTTGTTTTTTATATTATTATTTTGTGCTTCTGTAACTTCGGGAATAAGTATTTTAGAAGTACCGTGCGCAATTTTAGTTGACAGATTTAAATTAACAAGAGTAAGAGCAAGTGCTTTTTTATTTTGTATAATATCTTTATGTGCAATTCCTGCAACATTATCTCTTGACTTATTAGCTGATTTTAAAATATTTAACAAAATTATATTTGATTTTCTT
>CAKMMH010000202.1 GCA_927798255.1 uncultured bacterium
AATGATAAAAAAACATAAAAAAATAGCGAAGATCGATAAAAGACGAACATTTATCTTCATATAGTATAAATTCCTAAAACTAAAAAAGTAAAAAAAATCTTTAAAAAAAAATATCATCATTACGATTGAGGTTCAAGAGTCAATCTTACATCTTTAAAAAACTCATACACGTTTGCAGGTGGTGGTGGCAAAGGAGTTGCTTTCTGTACAGCACGAAGCACTGAGTCATCATATTTAGAATTTCCAGAGCTTGTAACGATTTCGTATTTAGTAATATTTCCCCTTTCATCAATACTCATTTGAATTTGAGCTTTGTATGGCTGAGATGTATCAAACCAGTTCCAATTAGCCTTAATATGCTTTTCTAAAACTTCTTTATATTTAAAGAACTCTGGAGGTCTCACAACTCCTCCTCCCATTCCATTTTCACCTGTAATTTTTGCGGCACCAAAGCCTACGCCACCAGCGTTTGATGATTCTCCTATATATCTTTGAAGTGCTTTTTGAAGTTTAGTATCAAGATTTGCACTAGAATCAGATTTTCCCGTACCACCTTTTGTGCCATTTGGTTTTGCGTTTTGAGCAGCTTTCTTTGCAGCCTCTTCTTTTGCTTTCTTCTGTGCGGCTTCTTTTTTAGCCTTTTCTTCTGCAGCTTTTTTAGCTGCTTCTTCTTTAGCTTTCTTTTCTTTTTCAGCTTTTTCTTTTTTAGCTTTTTCTTCAGCTTCTTTTGCTTTTTTAGCCTCCTCTTCTTTTTTCTTCTTTAATGCAATTTCAGCTTCTTCTTTTTCTTTCTTTTCTTTTAATTCTTTTTCTTTTTTAGCTTTTTCTTCAGCTTCTTTGATTTTTACTAATTCTTCATTTGTATCTTCTTTTTTGGGAGCTCGAGCTTCTTGTTCTTGAACATTTTTGTAAGGAACAATTGGTTCTTTTTTATCTGATTTAGAAACTTGTTGAATACCGCCTAATTTTTTTCCACCTTCAACGCTTACGGAATATACAACGATAGGCTCATTATTTTTAAATTCTAATTTAACATTGTGCATTCTTAAGCAAGCAAGTCCGACAAGGATTACATGTGCACTAATAGACACTATTAGCCCAAGGGTAAAATATCCTTTATCTACTCCACATATTGAATTATCGTCTCTCTCTATCATTATATGCACACAAATATAAACAACATAAATCTTAACTAATCAACAGGCGCAGAAACTAAACCTATTTTATCGATTCCAGCTTCATGAAGTTTTCCCATAACTTTCATAACAAACCCGTAATCAATATCCTTATCAGCTTTTATATAAACTTTTCTTTCACCATCTTTTTTAGCATCTAAGATTGCAGGCATCTTTTTTACTATTTCATCTAAGACAAGTTCATTTTTAGAACCAACAAAAATTTTCTTGTTTTTATCAATAGACATTACTACTTGTTCCTCTGAACCAGCAAGCGCTCCTGTTGTTGCTTTTGGTAAATTCACATCCACACCTTGTTGAAGCATAGGAGCTGTTACCATAAATATAACAAGTAAAACTAACATAACATCGACAAGAGGTGTCACGTTTATATTTGCAACTGGTCCATCGCCACCATTACTTGAAAATCCCATTTTATTTTATACCTTTTAAAAAATATTTTTATTATTTACTGAACTAAATATTTTGCAGAGATACTTAAGAACTCTGAAATAAATCCTGATGTTTCTTCTTTATAATTTTTAACTTTTACTGCAAAAAAGTTATAAGCAACAGACGCAGGAATTGCAGCAGCAAGACCAACTGCAGTAGCAATTAAAGCTTCTGAAATACCTGGAGCTACGGCTTGAAGCGTAGTAGTTTTAACTGCACTTAATCCTTGAAACGCTACCATAATTCCCCAAACTGTACCAAATAATCCAACAAATGGAGCAGCGGTAGCAACAGTTGCAAGGAACGTGTTACCAAACTCTAATTTTCTAAGCTCTGAAATTGCACTTCTTTCTAAAATTCTTCTTAAAATATCTAAATAGTAACCGTTACTTGCGCTATCTTTATCTTTAATTTGAGTAAGCTCTCTATATCCTGCTCTAAAGATTTTTACATAAGGATTATTTGAAAGATGTTCTGTTGCTTCTTCTATGCGAGCAAAATTTCTATTTTTCCAAAAGATATCTCTAAATTCCTTACATTCTTTATTTACTCTTTTATATTGCATGATTTTTGCAAATACAATTGCCCAGGTAAAAAGGCTACAAAGGATAAGAATCATTAAAACAACAAAAACTGTTGAACCTGAATGAGTAATCATTTCAAAAATGCCAGCATCTGTGTTACTTGCAACCTGGCTTGCTGTATCAGTTACATCTTGAATAAGTGTAGCAGCTGGTGTTACCTCTTGAATTGGAACTTCTTGCATATAAAAACTCCGTAAAAAATAAAAATCTTGACCTAAAATGTAAGTGATTTTAAATAGTAGAATTTAAAACTCTAGAATAATATTAAAATATATAATAATTAGGACGAAACCTCAAGGATAAGAATGTAATAAAAAGCAATTATTAAATAATAAAAAACTTACTCTAATCTAAAAAGCTTGTATCAAGAATATGACTTCCTTTAGATGCGTTAAAATTGATGAATTCTAAAGGCATACCATATTTTCCTCATAACTAGAAGATAGGTTCTTTTTAAAATTCTGAGCTTGAGATTTTTTTACATTTTGCAAAGTTTGCAATAATTCTTTTGAAAACAAATCTAGCTTAGTAAAATTTACGATATTATGTTTTAAAAATATAGAAAGAGTTTCTAAGTTTAAAATGCCATAACGAATGAATCTTGCTATTTTACTTTCTAGCATTTTATTAGTTTCATTACTACTTTCTAAATACTTAATTAAAAAATCGACATGTTCCTTAGTTTCTTTAAGATTACCTCAAGAAAGTTGTTGTAAACCTTGATGCAAATTATCTAAATGAAACGCCACGCGCTGCACTTCTTGCTAAGAAGAAAAATTAACATCTAACTCTTTATCTTTTTCTTTATTTTTTTCATTTAGTGTTTTATCTAGCTTAGCTTAATAATTTGTTTGTGGTTGTGAATTATCTGATGATTGATAAATTGACATTTCTCTTCTCCTTTTAAATTCTGTCACATAAATTTATTTTACATAATAACAACTTTTTAATTGAAGATACTTTTTAACTAGCAATACTTGCTAGTTATTTATACAGCACAAACTATTTCTCACAAAAAATCAAACCATTTTTAATTTTTGATATTAATTTTAATTTAAAATTTAACATAAAGTTTTTTTAAAGAGATTTTTTTACTTTTTAAAGGCATTTA
>CAKMMH010000203.1 GCA_927798255.1 uncultured bacterium
CCTTAATTTTGCTTACTTCAAACTCACTTAACGCCTTACTTAAACTTCCTCTTATATTTTGCGCCCCCTCTTGGTTTTCAAATATAAGGTATGAAAGCCTATCTCCTTTTGAAACTTTTTCATAAAATGAAACTATTTCGTCAAATCCTTTTCTAGATGGCGAAGCGTCAACTTTAAAACATAACGCGATGATTTCTCTTCCATTCATTACGCCATTTTTAAAAATTTCAAAATTACTATCTTTAAAAATATCTGTTATATTTTTAAGTTTATTTTTAATTCTCAAATCTGGCTTATCTGAACCGTAATCTCTCATTGCATCGTTAAATGAAATTCTTGGGAAATTTGGCTTTGTAACTTCCCAGGAAGAAAACTCTGAAAATATCTTATAAGCTACATCCTCTCCTACTTTAAAAATATCTTCTTGCTCTGCAAATGCCATCTCTAAATCAAGTTGGTAAAATTCCCCTGGCGACCTATCAGCTCTTGGGTCCTCATCACGAAAACAAGGAGCAACTTGGAAATAGTTATCAAATCCTGAAACTGTGATAAGTTCTTTAAAAATTTGAGGAGCTTGAGGAAGAGCATAGAATTTCCCTGGATGAAGCCTAGATGGCACTAAAAAATCTCTTGCGCCTTCAGGAGATGAGCTTGTTAAAATTGGAGTTTGAAACTCCATAAAACCAAGTCCCCACATAATATCTCTCATTCTTTTTGTAACAAGAGAACGCATTTTTATAATATTTCTTACTCTTTCACGTCTTAGCTCTAAAAATCTATACTCAAGTCTTGTATTTTCTGGGGCATTATCTTCTTTTGAAACTGTAAAAGGAAGTACTTCACAAGCTCCTAAAAGCTCAAACTCCTTAACATCTATTTCAATTTCACCTGTTGCCCTTTCCTTATTTACAAGCTCCCCTCTTGAAATAACAGTCCCTGTGGCTTTAATAGTAGATTCAACTCTAACTTCACAAATTTTTTCTATAAGCTCATCTTTAAAAACAAGCTGAGTAATTCCACTATCATCTCTTAAATCAACAAATACTAAGTTTCCTAAATTTCTTAAGCTATCAATCCAGCCTGAAAGTGTTACTGTTTCACCAATATTATTGCTTCTAAGCTCTGAACAAGAATGTGTCCTATATTTATTTCTAACAATAGACATATTTTAAAATACTCCAACTTAAAATTAATTATTATAAGATTTAATGCGTTTAAAATGCCTTTAGGATTTTAGCATTTTAAGCTTTATTTTTAAAGGATTGACTAAACGTTTATAATAAATAGGATAAAATAAATAATCCTTATTAAAATAAAAAGTACTTTTCAATTATTTTTAGATTTCGGCTAATGTCCTCTTGTTCCATTTAGTCATTCTAGTTTTATTTCCTGGCGCAATTATTACTTGGTATCTTACAGAATATATCCCTCTATCTAAATTCTTAAAATTTAATATATTTTTTCTTCGTAAGTTAAAAATTTTTTCCAAGTTTATAAAATTTATCTTTTATTCCTAATCTTTTTATCTTTCTAATGTGAATTAAATATCTATATTTTGCGTTAGCATCACTAACACTCTCATTTATAAATGCTTTATGAATTTCCGGTAATTGAATGTACAGTAAATCAGAATCAGAATCAGTAGCTTTTTGAACTTTCTGATTTTCTAAATCTGTTTTAGGAGTAATTACATCTATCACATCTATAGTATTTGGTGTATTTGTTGCAGTCGTGATTGGTGTAAAAGTCTGCGTAATTTCATTAGTATCAGTAAACATATTTGTAAATGTAGGAGTATTAGTGTAAGTATTAGTTAATGTCGATGCTAGTAGGCGTATCAGCATAAGTTTCTGTTAGTGTATTTGTATTCGTATTTATAGGTGTACTAGTTTGTGTATTAGTTTCAGCATTTGTGTTCGTAAATGTATTAGTTAATGTCGGCGTAAATGTTCCTTGATTACCATCAAAACCCCCTATTGGTGTTGGCTCACAACCTGCTCCTCTTATTTTTATATCAGAAATTGAATCTAAACCAAAGCTAGGATCATCTTGCGGTAAATCATCAACACACTCATCAATACAATTTATAAAACCATCCTGATCCATATTGTCTATATTTCTATACGTTTTCCCCGCATATTGTACATGACTACAATTGTATGTAAATGTGTCGTTATCATTTATGCCAGGGCAAACATCTTGATTATCCGGTACTCCATCATTATCCGAATCATATATTTGGCAAGTAGATGATGATGTACCTTGACATACTAACGTTCCTTTTCCAACGATATCATAAACATTTCCCATATACTCTATCTAACCAGTTTTTTTAGTAAATAAAGATTTTATTGAAATCCATCCCCCAAAATTAATAAGTGCTGCAAGTGAAAGTGGAGCAGATGTTTTTAAAGTAAAATATTTTGATAGAGATGCCTATCTTGCACAAAGCCCTCAGTTTTACAAACAAATGGCAATGGCAAGTGGGTTTGATAAAATTTTTGAAGTACCCCCTGTGTTTCGTGCCGAACTTTTTGGTAATAGATATAAATTATCATTATAAATCAGTAAATTAATTTCTCAATCTTTTAAACATCCTATTGGTATCACCATCACTTAATCATCTCTTTTGTATCCATACTGAGTTCCTGTAATAACAATTTTTAAATCTGGTAATCTTAAAGGACATTGTTTTTCATTTTTATTATGTTCTTTAATAAGCTTCTCAATTTCACATAAATGACATGCCCTTCATCAACTTCGGATTGACCTAACTTAAACTCAATTAATGCGTAACGACCATTATCTAGATGAAGCGCAGCATCAGCCTTTAAGTTGTAACGATCACGATAATAAGATATGACACCATTATTTGCCGATGAATATATCTTTAAATCTCTAATACACAATGACTCAAATAAAAAACCAAATGTTTTATAATCAGATAAAAAATAATTAGGCGATATGCCTAATGATGCTGCTGCAATGGAGGGATCAACAAAATTTCTTTTTTTTGATGCTCTTAGTGAAGTTCTTGAGCGAATTGATGGACACCACGCAAAAACATCATCAATAATCATAAGGGATTCTAAACCTAAAATATAATCATAATAAATTTGTTTGGAAATTTCACAAGTTGCAACTGTATCAGCAAAAATCGTTTTTATTTCACTAAGCGTACAAAGATTACGTGCGTAAGATCTTAAAATTGTTTGACCCCACAAAGGATTTCTTTTTACATTATTAATTTTAGAAATATCTACTTCACATGT
>CAKMMH010000204.1 GCA_927798255.1 uncultured bacterium
AATACTATTACTTTAAACTATTACTTTAAATTTTTACTTTAATTTCAATATATTATCTAGAAAAGTTTATTAAAGGAAACATTGATTAATACGAAAAATTTTTACTTACAGTTTTTGAAATTGCCATAATATTTATTTATCTAAGGAAACCTTTTTATGAATATATCATCAATACCATAGTTATACTGTTTTAATTGATGATAAATGGATAAAATATTAGGAATAAAATTTAACAATGAAATCTATCAATTCATATCTATTAAGTTCCATTTTAACTACAATATCACTCTTAACAATAGCTTATTTTTGCGATATTTATCCCTTTGGTAATAATACAATAGTACTTTCAGATGGGAACTTATTTTTAGGATTTTATTCTTATTTTAGAAGTACTTTTTTAACAACTAACGACCTATTTTATTCTTTTTCAAATGTGCTTGGTGGAAATGCTTTTACTCTTATGGCTTACCACGCATTTAGTATCTTTCATATTCTACTTATATTTTTTAGTGATATTTTAAAAGGAATACACTTTGTTTATTTAATAAAAAGTATTTTTGCATCATTATCATTTTGCTATTTATTAAACAATATTTATAAATCTCATAAACTCGCAAAAGCCATATTTTCTTCATGTTATGCGTTAATGGGGTATAATATTCTATTTATAAGTTGGAACTTAACTACATTTCAAGATGCAATAATATTTCTCCCACTAGTAGTTTTAGGATTATATAAATTTATAGATAATAAAAACCACAATCTCTTATATATCTTTTCTTTAACCCTTGCGATTATTAGTAATTTTTATATGGGTTATATGATTCTTTTATCAACATTCCTCTTTTATTTATATACCATTAGTTCGCAAACTTTTTTCATCAAAAAATTGAAATCATCAATTATTACATATGCAACATCGACATTGTTATCTATAGGATTATCAGCTGTCGTTTTAATACCAGCTTATATGGGGATTCCCAAATTTAGAAAGATATTATTTACCGATTTAATAAAAGAACATGGTTTAAATTTTCACATTAAAGAAATTATAATTCAACCTTTTTTGATGCAACATTCTGTAACATCACATCTTCCTATTATTTTTATAGGAATAGCCCTAAGCTTATTATTTATCTTATTTTTCTTTAATAAAATCATTAATCTCAAACAAAAAATTTTTACTATACTAATTTTAGCTATCTTTGTTCTTTCTTTCTACACAAAATTGCTAAACATTGCATGGCATGGTTTCTCAATTAATAATTGGTTTAATTATCGTTACAGCTTCTTGCTCTCATTTTTTATGCTTTTTATAACATTTGAATCATATGTAAAGATGCTTATAACATCAAAAATTTCATTCATAGTATCAATACTTTTTGTCTTCATTCTTTTCTTAATGGCATACATATCATATAATGCACAAAATTACAGTTTTCTGTTATACATTGTGACGTTATTCTCTATATTTGTATTATGTCTCTTGCTACAAAAAAAATATCATTTACAAACTAAATTTGTAACTTTATTACTTATTTCAATAACATTTTTTGATATACTGCGAAATGATATTACTTGTCTTAGAAATTTATTAAAAACACAAAAACCTCTTACATTAGAACAATATCATACTTTATTAAAAGTAAAACATGATATAGATTTCATTAAAAATTCCGATTCAAATTTATACAGGCTTGATAGAACCCTTAATTATCCTTTATCACAATCATTTTTACATGACTACAAAGGTACTACTAATTATGCTTCAACAGAAAACATGAGCATTCTTTCGTACATATACAATTTAGGTTTTTCACATAAATGGTTATGGGGAAAATTTAATAAAGATGTTCCCATTAGTGCTTCGTCAATATTAGGTATTAAGTATATACTAAGTAATGAGATTCTTAATCAAAAATATCAATTAATCAAAAAAGGTTACGATTATATTTATAAAAATCAATACGCCTTCCCATTAGCATATAAGGCAATTAATATCAAAGATATACAATGCACAGATGTTTTTGTATGTATTAATAACATGTACAAATCCATCTTTAATCCCTATGCTACCTATAATAAAAAAATTTATAAAGAAATACCTTTCTTAACAAAAATCACTAATAATTATTATAAAATTTCATTTAATGTAACAAACAGTTTACCTATTTATTTGCTTATTAATCCCAATCAAACTGGTATTAAAATTTATAGAAATGGCAAGCTAGAAAATACTTACGATCTCTTTAGTCATAAAGTTTTATCTCTTGGTACATTTGAAACAAATGACAATATTGATATTTATTTCAACAATAAAAGTATTATTACACCAAAACTTTATTATGAAGATATAAACCTAATAAAAAAACATTCAAAATTTATACAATCACAAAATATTGATATCAAAGAAATTTCGAGCTCACATTTAGAATTTTATATTATTAATTCTAAAGACACGCTATATGGCACAAGCATTCCTTATGATGAAGGATGGGAAGTTTATGCAAATGGAAAAAAAATAAAAACACAAAAATTTCACAGTGTATTTTTATCTTTTAAAGCTCCTAAGGGAAAACAACTTATAAAATTAAAATTTATTCCAACTGGATTTTTAATGGGTTTGAAAATCTCAATATTTTCGCTTACTTACTTAATTTTATTAAATTTGCACCAAGTGTGTAAAAATAAAAGAATTCTAAAATTTAAAATTAGACTTTTCACTTAGTAGCTTAAACAAAAGCATAGCCAAAATTAATAAAATATAATTTGAAATTATTATATTTTATGAAAATTTTTGAATATTTTTGAGGTATTTTGTCATCTAAGTATTCAAGAGGAAAAGTAGTTCATGCAAAATATCTTAAAAAATACTTATTATTTACTATTTGTAATCACAGTTGGTGTAATATTAACAATCTTACTTTCAAATAAGATTCCAATTGAAATAGATGAACATATTCAGTATTGGACTTTCGGATGTAATTATTATAATAGTGCAAATAAAAATTTAATTTATTATAACGAATGTCATCATCTAGATTTAGCATTACTTAAAGATTTTTTCCATAAAAGCCCTTGCTTACCTCTTAGAAGTTATAATTATTTAGGAACTATCAGTAATATTTTTTATATTCCTGTCTGGTTTTTCTGAAAAAGCGTTTTTAATGTAAGATTAATCGGTTTTTTAATGCTTGGTTTGAAGGCATTCTTTATATAAAAAACTTTTTTAAATAAAACTTGAAAAAAATAAAAAAAAATATTACTGTAT
>CAKMMH010000205.1 GCA_927798255.1 uncultured bacterium
ATTTATAAAAATTAAATCAATCGCTCTTTTTAAGTCATTTTTTTTATCATTTAATGTTTTATAATCTTGTAAAAAAAGCCCAAGTTTTTCTATTCTATGTTTATTATATGAACGAATCTTATAGTATATTTCTTGACTCGATAAAGCCCTTACTATTTCATCCTTTTTAGCTTTAATATTTTTTTCATACTCACGAATTGTATCAAGAGATTTTTCAACTTTTTCAAGCTCGAGTTTTATTATTTCAAAATCTTCAAAATCTTCTTTCTTTAAAATTTTTTCTTTCTCAAGATCTTCTTTACTTAATTTTAATTTTGCAAGCTCATCTCTTTTTTGATCAATATCTAAAGATAATTCTTTGATTCTCTTTTCAAATTTTTCGATGCTTTCTATATCATCATCTTTCATAGATAAAGCACCCTGATTTAGATTTTTAATTTCATCATTGTAATCTGAAATTATTTTTTTAAGCTCTTCTTTTCTTATTAAATTACTTATAACCTCAGATTGTTTTTTTAATTTTTGCTCTCTTGCAATTTTTTCTCTGATTGCTGGAAGAGATGCTCTTTCACTTTTAAGTTCTGAAATTTCACTTTCTATTTCGCGTCTTTTTTTAATTACATCATTTAGCTCATTTTTAAACTTTCTTAAAGTTCTTGGTTTAAATTCTAATTCTTTTGAATTTCTTAAATTTTGAAAGTTAATACCACCTGAAAGCTCTTTAGAAATTAAATCCGAAATACTCTTATCGGTGTTATCATTTGAAAGTTCAAACGTATCAGTAGAGATTACAAAACAAGATGAAAATTCCTCAGGAATACTAATTGTAGTGTCTTTTGACATATTTTGAGTAGTAAAAGTAGTTGCGCCATCTTGTAAATTGCAAAAAATTTCTTCGTTATTTTTTCCACTCCACACGC
This sequence comes from uncultured bacterium, assembly GCA_927798255.1. Lineage (GTDB taxonomy): Bacteria > Bdellovibrionota_C > UBA2361 > UBA2361 > CAKMMH01 > CAKMMH01. Next base: position 921 of record CAKMMH010000205.1, read on the forward strand.
TACTTGCTTTTGCTGATAAATCTTTAAAATGCTGAGGCCAAAGAAGTGCTTTAATAGCCTTACAAATAGTAGTTTTTCCGGCACCATTTTCACCATAAATAATGTTCATTCCTTTTTCTAAATTTTTTACCTTTGGGCCACTATTTGAAAACCCTTTAAATCTTTCAATATTTAATGACTTAATCATTAGACAATCCTAGCTCCTCAATAAATTTTGACATTAAAACTTCCCCACCCTTTAAAAGACTTTCTCTTATTTTCTCTTCGTCATCACTAATAGGACTTATCTAAGATAAGCTACTTTGATTTAGATCTTTAAAGATAGACTTTGAAGATTTTTGAATATATTCATTATACTTATCAATTGGTGTTTTTGTTTCTAACACTTGAAGATAATTTGCTAAAATTCCGAGTGGATCTTTTCTTTTTGAAAGCGTTTCTAAATCTTTTGAGTAGTCGCTTCTTAAGCTTATTTTTTCAACAATTATATTACCAAAATTAATTGGATATCTATCTGGCATATCATCAATAAGTGCCTTAATGTTCTTATATAATTTATAAGGCACACTTATTGTAAGCCTAAGGCTTAAAATACTATCTTGCAAGGCTTCTTTTTTATATTGTGAACCTATCTTTTTTAAACCATTTGTTATTGATTCTTCAAAAAGAGATTCTTTATTAACATCTATTATAATTTCGTCATAATATGCACTTGCAAAAGGAATTAATTTAACATTTTTAATATTACTTCCTTCACATTCTATTAAATATCCGCCATGCAGTCCTTTTTCTGACGGATCTAATCCTTGAAGAGAGCCTGGGATTAATAATTTTTTGTTACCATCATAATACTTTGATGCATGAATATGACCGCAAATCCAAATATCTTCGTTTGTTTTATCAAACTCACTAACTACACTTGGTGCATAATCACTATTTGCCGCACCTAAATCTGCATGAATTAAACCGACAGAAGGAATATCATTTGGTTTATTTTTAGCTTTGTAACTTGCAAGATGTGATTCTGTTTGATGAGAAGAAATAAATGATTTTGCTGAAATTGAAATTTGCTTATTATCTCTTAAATCAAAAATTTCCTGCTCCCATAAGCCATTTTGACCTAAAAGAATAAAATTATCATCTTTTAAAGATAATTTTTTTAATAAATTTGCATCATGATTTCCACTCACTGCAAAAACTTTTACATTATTCTTATTTATAGTTTCTAAAAACTTAGAAAGGGCACTAAATCCTTCAAAGTATGCGCTGTCAGAATCAAGAATATCACCTGCAATAAAGACAGCGTCAACATTATTATCAAGAACAAATTGTGTAACATTATCAAGGGCTTGCATTTGCAATGAATACTTTTTAGAAGAATATTTCTCTAAAAATCTTCCTTCTCCTAACGACGATGGCACAACACCGAAATGAATATCTGAAATAGCTATAATTTTTATATTTTGCATATTTCTAGTATGCAATTATCTAATAAATTTTGCTAGAGATTTTTAAATAAAAAATTTTTTTGTAACGTTTTAAACTTTTAAATCATAATAATCTTGGCTTTCTTATCCTAAATTTTTTATTGGAAACAATAAAAATTTAGTAAAGGCTTTATTTGTGTTTGAAGCTTTTATTTGTATCAAAAATTTATTCATCTGATACAAAATAAGTAAGTTAGGGGTAGGAAAGATTTAACTGTTATTCAAAGCAAGGATGTTACCCTATCAGGGATGAAAATAAACAAAACGGTCAAATGCTAAATTCGCTAAATACAAGAAAAAATTACAGGCAGTTTCTTCTTATAGGAGATGTAACAATCGACAAAGTTTTGTCGATTAGGCTTTTATCAAGAAACATAAAAAAAATATCTTGGCTAAATAGATTCATTACATCAGTCGGTTTTTACTTAAGAGAACCTGATTATTTTCATAAGAAGGATATTTACACAAAAGTTATATACTTCTTCATGACCAACTTTAATAAGAAAAAAAGTAGTCAGGCAATCTTTGAAAACATTGATTTGCTAAATGAATTATTAAAAAGCCAAGACGATCCCGAGTCGCAAAAAATTATCAATGAAGAATATAATAAATTCATTAGGTATGAAGCAATGAAGGACGCAAATTTCGTAAAAATTTACGAAGATGCAAGTATCGGATGCATCGAAACGAATGATTTTCGCGATGTAGTAAAAGCTCACTCATTTGTCAATGTGATTGTCACGTTGATAAATAAAAAAATACTTATTAGTGTAAAAGACGAAGAAACATCATTTAAGTATTTTGGTGAGCAAGGGTTACAAGCCATCTTGCTAACGGTTAGTAATCTTATGCACATT
>CAKMMH010000206.1 GCA_927798255.1 uncultured bacterium
GGATAATTTTAATATAAGAAAAATGACTATTTCTTGAAAATTGCCTAATAAGATTGTAATCTGTTGTGGTTATTAGGTATTTTTTATGCAAATCTCTCTTTCAGACCATTTCACATATAAGAAACTTCTTACGTTCACGATGCCATCTATTTTAATGATGGTATTTACTTCAATTTATAACGCAGTTGATGGGTTTTTTGTTTCAAATTATGCTGGGGAAACTCCTCTTGCTGCGGTAAATTTAATTTTTCCTCTTTGGATAATTTGTAGCAGTTTTGGTTTTGTGTTTGGTGCAGGAGGAACAGCGTATGTTTCTAAAACTTTAGGAGAAGGAAATAGAAAAAAAGCAAATGAATCTTTCTCTCTTTTTATTTACACGAGTATTGTCATAGGAATTGTCGTTTCTATTTTGGGTTATATCTTTGCTCCTATGGTTTCTAAAATGTTAGGAGCAGAAGGTGAGCTTCTCGAGCAAAGCGTGCTTTATATAAGAATATTATTTTTATTGCACCCTTTTATGATGCTTCAAATTGAGTTTCAGGAATTTTGTGTGACTGCGGAAAAACCAAAACTTGGATTTTATGTTACACTTGCAGGTGGGTTTGTGAATATTATTTTAGATGCATTACTTGTTGGGTATTATAAATTAGGAATAATGGGAGCTGCTATTGCTACAGATATTAGTGTTTTTATTGGAGGTGGAGTTCCTCTCTTGTATTTTACTTTTAAAAATAGTAGTTTGCTACGTTTATGTAAATGCTCGTTAGATTTTAAAGCATTATTTAAAGCAATAACAAATGGAATTTCTGAACTTGTAAATAGTATTTCTGGAGCTATTGTCGGATTTTTATATAATTATCAACTTATGATTTATATTGGTGAAAAAGGTGTCGCTGCATTTGGAGTTTTGATGTATGTGTACTTTTTCTTCCAATCTATTTTTATTGGATATGCTTTTGGAAGTGCTCCACTTTTTGGATTTAACTTTGGAGCAAGAAAAGCAAGTGAGCTTAAAAATTTACTTTCAAAAAGCTTAAAATTAATTTTATTTTTCTCTCTTTGCATGTTCTTTATCGGAGCTGTTTTTTCAAGCTCAATTTCAAGTCTTTTTACAAGTTATGATGAAAGTTTATTTAAACTTACAAAGTTTGCACTAGAAATTTGTACATTTGCATTTTTGTTTTTTGGTTTTAATATTTTTGGTTCTGCATTTTTTACTGCACTTAGTGATGGTATAACATCAGCAAAAATTGCAGGTTTTCGTTCTCTTTTAATTGAGCCAGCAATAATAATGATACTTCCAAAGTTTTTTGGAAAAGATAGTATTTGGTGGGCAGTCGTAATTGCAGAAGTTGTTTGTATTTTAGTTACAGCATTTTATTTTGTTAAAAAAAGAGAGTTATATTTAAATCCTAAGCCTAATTATTAATGGAACGTTAATTTTATATAAAAAATTTTTTTATAGCTTAGGATTTTTAGCTTAAGATATTTAATTTCTAATTAATTTAAAAGAAAAATTAAAATATCCAACAGGGCGAAGAAATGCGAGATCTAAAGTGCTATATTTTAAAACAATCTTTGGTAAGATTTTTAGCTTCTTTTAAAGATCTTTTTTATATAGCTACTATTAAAATCATTCTTATTTAATACATTAATTAATTAATTTATTGATTTTGCTTAAAGCGTATTTAGATCTCGCGTTTTTGCAAGTAATTTAATATCTATATTTGTTTATTTTTTCGTTTGTATAGCCAATTGATATCTCCACTAAAGCCGTTTTCTTTTAAAATGCCGATTAATTCATTAAATCTTTCTTCCATTCCATGTTCAGATAAAGAGCACATGGTGTCATATACCGTGAAACCATAGTACAAATCACGCGATAAGATTTTTCTTCCATCTTCTTCGTTAAATCCGACTTCTTTTAATAATTTCATTATTTTTCCAGTTTCTTCTATCCTATTTTTACTTCATTTTTGTATTCCTTGCTTAGTGGTATATGTTATGGTACGTATAGTAGGCTGTGCAAACTTTCGTTCAAAGTTGTTTGGTCAGGTTCACTATTTAAGAAATTTCTTATATCATTTTTGATTAAACCATATCCCTGTGAATTTTGAACATTTTCCATTCTTTCGCTAAGTTCATGCTAAGAAAACTATCATAATGAGAATAGTTAAGTTCATTAAATAATTGATTTAAATTTTTATCTTCATTAATTCTACTTAATAAATCTTTGTCGCTGTTAATAAATACATCACATAATAATTTATAGAATATATCTACTTCATATCCTTTTGTTAAACCAGTACTTTTACATGAGCTAATTATTTTGTTTACTTGAGAGGGAACATTCTTTAATGTCTCTTTTAACATATCAATTAAATCATCGCAGAGTATATAAGCAAGAGTTACTTTAAAATCTAAATTAAATTCACTTAAAATTTTTGTAATTTCCTGTAAAGAATTAATATCATTTTTTTGTAGTATCGTCTTTATGCTATTAGTAAGTCCATCTTTTACCATAGTATCACTAAAAATATTTCGCATTTCGTTTTTAGTAAATCCATATTGATGAAGAAGATTTGATAACTTTTTTATATGACCATAGTTTTCTACATTCGCTGCATGAACAATTCCTTTTTTTATATCTTGTGAATTTATTTCTAGTAAGCTCGATATTTCCTTATCACTAACACCTTTTTCCCTTAGGGTATTAATTTTTTCTTCAATCTGCTTAAAAGCAGCATTAGGAACAGAACTAATTAATAGCCTGTCATCATCGCATGGAGCTTTCCTTAATTTTTACTAACTTTTGTATTCTACTCTCAAGGTTTTATTTTTCAACTAAGTAAGAAAAAAGGCTTTCAAATAATGTTGATAGTTAAAAAAGTAAAAAGTATAATATTTATAATAAATTATTGAATTAGATAAGAATTCCTAATCATATAGACAGAATTTTTTAACAAACCATGATTTTTGATAATGAGTTTTTATTTTGTATTACCTAGTGAAGAAATAAAGGTGTTATACTGTTAATGATCTCAAAAAAAGTTTTAGACCAAGCAAAAAATTTTCCAAAGCAATCTGGCGTATATATTATGCGAGATAAAGAATACAAAATTATCTATATTGGAAAAGCAAAAAGTTTAAAAAATCGAATTAATAAATATTTCTCAGTCCAGGATACACGGGAAACGGATGAATCTCTGG
>CAKMMH010000207.1 GCA_927798255.1 uncultured bacterium
CATATTAATAGGATCTTCTCTTTTATCTTTTAGCGCCTTTTCTTCTTTATTATTCTTTTCATTTACTATTTTTTTTACATTCTCTAATTTTTCTTGATTAGAAATTTCTTTCTTAGTATTTGTATCGATATCATTAGCATTATCACTATTATCTAAATTTATATTAATATTTTGTGAATCACTAACAATCATGTCAGCTGCAAATGAAAAATTTATAAAAGAAATTTGTAAAATTACTAATAGAAATATGAAAATGATTTTCTTACAATTCTCTTTAATGTTTACTCCCGACGCTTCTTTGTTTATCATTTTATTCATCCTTGAATTCAATAAAAACTTATACACTATTTTATAATTATTTAAGCCCTAAGACTCTTTCTTCTCTTGATATTACATCTGTAATTCTAACTCCAAATCTTTCGTTAACAATTACAGCCTCACCTTTTGCTACTTGCTTTCCATTCATGTAAATATCAAGTGGTTCACCAGCAATTTTTTCTAGCTCGACAACAGCACCTTGTCCAAGTTGTAACAAGTCTTGTATACTCATTCTTGCTCTTCCAACTTCCACAGAAATTTGAAGCGTAACATCTAGAATGTAATCAAGAGTTGGTGAATCTCCTGCTATGAACCCTGCAGATCCATTTGCGCTATCTGCAACATCTTGTGCCGCTTTTGCTACTTCATCTAATGCATTAAGTTCTTCATTAGAATTCTCGTTTTGTTCTAAATCTGCTTCTTGATTAGCAACAGCATTTTCATTTAATTTTGTATCTTCAGTATTATCCGCCATTTTTCAAAAGCTCCTGATTATTTCTATAATTTATTAAATCTACCTCAGGAATAGGCCTAGTAATTTTGATTGCTCTATTTCCTCGGTAACTTCCCACATATCCGTAAAATTTAGGAGTCCCCTCAACAGCAACTATTGCTTCATCTGAAGGGTTAGTATCAAGTGTAATAACATCGCCCTTTTTTAGTTCCAAAAATTGTCTTGGCGAAATTCTTCCTTGAGCAAGTTCTACACTTAAATTTGCAATAGTTCTCTTTATACTTGTCTCAACTCTTTTTATAGAACCTGAATCTGCCTCTAATCTTGTACTTTGAACACCAGTAGAAAGTTTATTTCTTAAAGGTTCAATTGTTGAATATGGCATACAAATTGTTAAATTTGTACTTTCTTGCTCAAGCTCAACTTCCATAGTAACAATTACAACTACATCTGTTGGTGGCACAATTGCAATAGCAAGCGGGTTAAACTCAGACCTTACATATAAAAAGTCAAGAGGATGTACCGTAACCCAAGCATCTCTTAACACATCAAGTGCCATCATTACGACTTTACCAATAAGTCTGTTTTCTATTGCAGTATATTCACGTCCTTCTACTTTTATTTTTCCTTGTCCACTTCCCCCAAAAAGACTGTCAACAATTCCGAAAACCATAGGACCTGAAACTACCATAAGAGCATAACCAGTAAGAGGTGCCATACGGAAAATATGTAGTGATGATGGAAGCGGAAGTTTTTTCATAAAAACACCAAACTTCATCATCTCGATTCCACCAACATTTACAAAACAAGTTCTACCTAAAAATTTTGAAAGTGATGTTCTGAATGCCCTAGCGAACCTATCATGAATAAGTTCCATAGTTGGCATACGACCACGAACAATTCTCTCTTGGTTTGCCAAATCAAAACGTCTAGCATCAGTTTGTTGTTGTTCTTGTTCTATATCACCATCTTCAACTTCATTACCAGAAAGACCTCTTAGTAATGAATTGATTTCATCTTGTGTTAAAACCTGATTAGCCATTTAATCCTTTATTAAATATGTTGTAAAATAAACATCTCTTACTAATTTTCGCTCTTTTCCTAAAAGCGTATTTAATAAATCCTTAATATCGCTTTTCAAAATATCTTTTCCATCAACAGTTTTTAACTCACTAGCTTTTCTACCACTTAAGATATCAATGATTGAATCTTTAGCAGGTACAATCTTAGCTAAAAAGTTAGCTGGAATATCTCGAGTTTTAAACTCTACAAATATTTGAATTTTTAAAAATCCACCATCAACTAAATTAACAACAAAATTATCCATTGGAAAAAACGCACCATAACTTATTTCATTTTCATCAAGTTCATCTTGATCATTGTTCCCTTTTATCCTTACTTTCTTTTGTCGTCCCTTACTAGCTTGTATAAAATCTGGCACAATTTCATTTACAGTCACATCTTCTTGCTTACTAATAATTGTTAAAGCACAAATTAATGCTATTAGAAGCGCAGATATAAATCCAACTCCAAGTGCAATAACTATATAAATCATAGTTTTTGAACCAGAGCTTGACTTCTTACTAGCTTCCTTTTCATTTTCTAATCTTTCATCATCTTCTAAATTTGCCATTTAAAATCCATTTTTAAATAATAAAAATTTCATACGTCATATTAATGATTCAAAAATTACGAAAATGAACCTCAAATTTTTTCATAAATCCTTAAAATTATCTCATTTTCGTCATCATGACTCATTTTAAACTCCGAAACGTCTATATTTGCGTCAGAAAATTGACGTTTTAATCCTAAAAATTCATTAAAATCTTTAAAATTTTTAAAACTTATCAATTTAAAACCATATTTTTGTGTAATAGCTAGGTTTTTTAATAAATTCTTAAATTCTTCTATATTATTTACATAAAATTCGTTTTGTAATTTTATAAGATATGATTGCTGCGTTTTTTCATTATCATTTAAATAGGTATCATTTAATTTTAGAATCTTAAATTTATTCTCTAAACTACTTGGAAGAATGAATGTCAAATCATTATTTTTAACGCTATATGATATTTGTGTTTGATTATCTATGTTTACATCTTTAAAAGATGAATTCTTAAATGAATTTGAAATGATCACAAGAAAGAAGCAAAGTATAAGTGTTAAAAAATCACCGAAACTTGTGTACCAATTGTTAGTAATATTCATTCTTTTACAAGTCATAATGATTTGTCCTTATAATTTTAAAAGAGATTTTTTGAGTATCTCCTTCTTTAAAAAAAATATTAAATGCATTTTTATTAATATTTTCATTTTTAAATCTAAGTTTTATTTCATCTTCTAAAGTTATTAAATTTTCATCATTACTTCTTTTATTAAAATTTAAATTTATTTCTCCTTTAATATTATGTTCTTTTAAAAG
>CAKMMH010000208.1 GCA_927798255.1 uncultured bacterium
ATATATTTTTTTCATCTACATATTTTCACTGACATCTAATTATGAGCCAAAAGGTTAAATACATTATTGTGATATAGGATTTTTTTTAGTTTCTATAATTTATTATTAAAATCTCTTTTTCTTACTTCAAAAATTTTCTCTTTATATGGATTTAGTGTTTCTCTAATTTCTGGCATTACTTTATCGTGAAATTCTGTAACCCAATTTAATAAACCAAGCGTGTCTTTAAAAGTTGAAACATTATCTTTTCCAAATTTTAATAGTTTTATAAATTATCTTGAAATTATTTAAATTTTATGTAACGTATTAATAATATTGTTAATTTTTTGTTTTAGTTTCTACATTATAAATTGTGTCAACACTGTTGTCACAATTTACACATATTATCTTAAAATATCATAATAAAAAAATAATAGTGATTTTGTAAAATTAAAGGTAACTAATAACATGAGCAATGATGGTTTAATGCTAGATAATCTCATACACATAATAAATCAATCGAGACAAAATGCTTTAAAAAAAGTTAATGAAGAACTTATCAATATGTATTGGAAAGTTGGAGAATATTTGAGTGTTAATTCACAGAATAAATCTTTTGGAGATGCTTATATTGATTTAATTTCTAAAGAGATTCAAAAATCTTTTCCTGGAATAAAAGGATTTGATAGACGTGGTTTATATAGAATGAAAAAGTTTTATGAAACTTATAAAGATGATGAATTTGTGACAACACTGTTAACACAAATAAGTTGGTCAAATCATCTTGCAATTATTTCAAAGGCAAAAACAATTGAGGAACGGTATTTTTATATATCTTTATGTATAAAGGAAAATTATTCTTCAAGAGAATTAGCGAGGCAATTAGATAGTGGGTATTATGAAAGATATATGTTATCAAAAGAAAAGTTATTACCAGAATCAATAAAAAAATTAAGTGATAATCCATTTTTAGATTCATATATAATTGAATTTCTTAATTTACCATTAAATTTCAGTGAAAATGATTTGAAAAAAGGTTTAATTACCAATATGAAAAATTTTATTTTGGAACTCGGAAAAGATTTCTCATTTATAGATGATGAAGTTAGGGTTCAAGTAGGAGGTGAAGATTATAAAATTGATTTGTTATTTTTTCATCGAGGTTTAAAATGCTTAGTGGCTTTTGAATTAAAAATTGGAAGATTTAAGCCAGAATATATTTCCAAAATGGACTTTTATTTAGAAGCACTTGATAGACAAAAGAAGAAAGAACACGAAAATCCTAGCGTAGGAGTGATTCTTTGTGCATCAAAGGATGATGAGGTTGTAGAATACGCAATGAGTAGAACTTTATCTCCAATGATGGTGGCAGAATATGAACTTCAATTGCCTAATAAAGATATTTTACAAAGAAAATTACAAGAATTGATTAATATGCCATTATTAAAAGATGAAGATTAAGATATATCTCTTTTTCTTATTTCAAAAATTTTCTCTTTATATGGACTTAGCGTTTCTCTAATTTCTGGCATGACTTTATCGTGAAATTCATCAATCCAATTAAATAGCCCAAGTGCATCTTTAAAAGTAGACGCTTCGCCTTTTTCGATTTTAAAAAGTCTTCTAAAAAATCTTCTAAGTATTCTAATTTTACAAAGAGTTTTGCTTGTGTTTAATACATAAATTCTATCGGCATCTTGAAAACACTTTGTACACCAAGTATGATACACCCCCTCTATTATCCAATTATCTTTTTTTTAGAATTTCATTTAAAAGTTTTTCTTTAGTTCCTGGCTCGTTTTCAATATCATATTTTCTTTTCCATTCGATATCATCTAAATCATAATGAGGAATATTAAATTTTTTTGATAGTTTTTCTGCAAAATAAGATTTTCCAGAACCACTTGAGCCAATAATATGAATTTTCATAATAGATTTTTTTAAAATAACAATTATTATATGTAGTTATATGGTATAGTTTATATTATATAAAAAAAAGATTAAAAAAGGAAAATATAAACTAAAAATTTTTTATTGGAATTTTACTTATGAATCGAAATTTACACGAGATAAAAGATTTTATGATTAATGTTTCTTTTAAGGCAGGAGAAATAATAAAAAAATTTAGAGAAGAAAATGAGCTAAATATTTCAACCACTCACAAATCAAAATCACAAATTGTAACTCCTGCAGATCTCGCTTCAGAAAAAGCAATAATAGAAGAAATACTTAAAAAATTTCCAAACGATAAAATTCTTTCAGAAGAAACTTCTAAAGATTTGAAAGATGATATTTTTACTGAGAATTATTGGGTAATAGATCCTATTGATGGTACAACAAGTTATCGCTACGGGAGTAATAATTGTTCTGTATCTATGGGGTATATGGAAGAAGGGGAAATAAAGATAGGTATTATTTATATTCCATTTACTGGGGAAACTTATTTAGCTATAAAAAATGAAGGTGCATTTTATAGTAATAAAAATAATAACTTTAAAAAATTTATGTGCCCAAATAATGTTCCAGTTAGCGAAGCAGTTATTGGTTTAGGTTGGCCTCAAGAGGGTGAAATTCAAGGGTATCTTGGAATTTATAAATATATTAGTGAAAATTTCTTAGATTATTATAGAGCTGCAGGTGCCACAATAGATATGTGCCAAGTTGCAAAAGGTATTCTTCATGGTTATTATGAAACCTCTCTTGCGCCTTGGGATGTAGCCGCGGCGTTTTTAATTTTAAAAGAAGCTGGTGCAAAAGTAAGTTTTTTAAATGAGCCAAAAGATAAAAAAGTTCCTCGTGATATTTATTCTAAAAATGTTCTAGTTACTCCCGCTAATATTCACGATGAAATATTTAAAGCGTTTAGTGAGATTATTAATAGAACAATATAAGGCAGGTTGCAGATTGCAGGTATCTGATGGCAGATGCCAGCTACCTGAAACTTGCTACCTGAGGCCTGCCACCTGCAGCCTGCTTCCTGCTTCCTGAAACCAGCAGCCTGTCACCTGAAACCGCGCGGGTTCACCTGAAACCTGAAACCTGACTCCTGAAGCCTGAAACCTGAAGCCTGTTCCAGCCTTATTACGATATTTCTCCGTAAACTCCTTCTGTTTGTTTTGCGATTGTGTCCCAGCTAAAGCCATAAGCTGCGGTAACTCGGCCCTGTTCTCGCATCCACTGTGCATGAGCAAAATTTCTAAAAACTTCTTTT
>CAKMMH010000209.1 GCA_927798255.1 uncultured bacterium
CTGAAAATGATGTAAGTCTACAGCAGAATGTCATCAGGTAAGAACCTCCATGGCTTGCCTATATGATGACCGGGAGTATGTCAAGCGCACTTTGAAATTATTTTAAACTTTTTTGTAAAGTTAATCTATCCTTTTATCTTTTTGATATTTAAGCACTTTTCTTTAATTTGATAGCCTATTTTTTGGCAATAAAAATATAGTGGAACTAAATCCACATTTTTTCTAAGAGACTGTTATAGAGATTAAGAGTCTAAGCTAATTCTATAAACTGATTCCTAAATTCTTAGCTTGTTTACGACCATTAAGCTTGGGGACTTGTTTCAGTGTTTGCGATAACTTACTTATCTAAGGTTCTATGATCATGAGTCAGTTTAAAACTGCTACTGCTCTATCTTGAGCTCAATATTCCCGAATAAGACAATCCCAGCGCGAAATTCAACTTAAAGATTCGAAATCTAATACATACAAAGCGTCTTGGGCATAATAAGAGTTAAAGTGCAAACTTAACTTGTAAACTTACTATTGGTTGTTGTTTTTACATGTTCTTTTATATTTGGTTAAAAATTCTTGTACTTAGGGTTAGTGGTAAATCACTTTTATTAAATCCATTTGTAAGCCTTTAGTTTATGCGGTTGCACCTAATTTTTGTAATTCTGTTGCATTATCAAAAGATGGTAGCTTCTTCTTATTAACATCATGGTTAAATTGATTGATGCCATCTTGGTTGTAAGAGCTTTTACTATTATTAGGATGGCGATTGGTTCTAGCTTTATTAGAGCCTAAGCTATCGTTAATTTCAGGATCATAACCTTTGCCACTTTTTAAAACACCATAGACGTTTCTTATGATTTTAGCTGCAGCTTTGATTACCTTGAGTTTAAAGGCAGTTGAGCTCTCATCAAAAGTATCAATTAACCATTGGGAGCGAGGTTTTAAGTTCTTATACCTACCTTTGTGAGCAATAGCTAGAACTGCTTGATATATCCACTTTTTAAACAGAGGATCACCTTTGATACTCATCCTACCTGGTACTATCTTATTACCAGAGCCTGTATGCGCAGTTACAATACCAAAGAAGGCTTGTAAGGCTCTTGCACTTTTGAATCTACTGATGTCTTTGATAATCACAGCCATCAACAGTGCAATTAGCTTACCCTATATGATGACCGGGAGTATGTCAAGCGCACTTTGAAATAATTTTAAACTTTTTTGTAAAGTTAATCTATCCTTTTATCTTTTTGATATTTAAGCACTTTTCTTTAATTTGATAGCCTATTTTTTGGCAATAAAAATATAGTGGAACTAAATCCACATTTTTTCTAAGAGACTGTTATAGAGATTAAGAGTCTAAGCTAATTCTATAAACTGATTCCTAAATTCTTAGCTTGTTTACGACCATTAAGCTTGGGGACTTGTTTCAGTGTTTGCGATAACTTACTTATCTAAGGTTCTATGATCATGAGTCAGTTTAAAACTGCTACTGCTCTATCTTGAGCTCAATATTCCCGAATAAGACAATCCCAGCGCGAAATTCAACTTAAAGATTCGAAATCTAATACATACAAAGCGTCTTGGGCATAATAAGAGTTAAAGTGCAAACTTAACTTGTAAACTTACTATTGGTTGTTGTTTTTACATGTTCTTTTATATTTGGTTAAAAATTCTTGTACTTAGGGTTAGTGGTAAATCACTTTTATTAAATCCATTTGTAAGCCTTTAGTTTATGCGGTTGCACCTAATTTTTGTAATTCTGTTGCATTATCAAAAGATGGTAGCTTCTTCTTATTAACATCATGGTTAAATTGATTGATGCCATCTTGGTTGTAAGAGCTTTTACTATTATTAGGATGGCGATTGGTTCTAGCTTTATTAGAGCCTAAGCTATCGTTAATTTCAGGATCATAACCTTTGCCACTTTTTAAAACACCATAGACGTTTCTTATGATTTTAGCTGCAGCTTTGATTACCTTGAGTTTAAAGGCAGTTGAGCTCTCATCAAAAGTATCAATTAACCATTGGGAGCGAGGTTTTAAGTTCTTATACCTACCTTTGTGAGCAATAGCTAGAACTGCTTGATATATCCACTTTTTAAACAGAGGATCACCTTTGATACTCATCCTACCTGGTACTATCTTATTACCAGAGCCTGTATGCGCAGTTACAATACCAAAGAAGGCTTGTAAGGCTCTTGCACTTTTGAATCTACTGATGTCTTTGATAATCACAGCCATCAACAGTGCAATTAGCTTACCCATTCCTGGAACTGTTTGAATTAACTTGCACATCTCATTGCGATCTGCATGTTTTTCTAATTCTTGGGTGTATTGATCGAGCAATTCTAATGACTGTTGTAACTTCTTTAAATTGATTTGTAGATAAGCAATATGATCTTTAAAGCGAGGATCATGTATATGGCCTTCAATGAAGGCTCTTATGCATTTGATAGCCATCTCACCTGTAGTGCAACTATCATGTTCACCATATTCACCGATATCAATTAAGTATCCTCTTGTAATATTGCAGATCTTAGTGACATCTTTAATTGTTTGCTCATAGCTACTAAACAAGGCTTTAATCACCATATCTGTTTGAGAGTGACGTAGACTCAAAGGGAGATCTTCACCACAACGCAAAGCTTTTCTGATTGTAAGAGCATCATTCTTATCATCTTTATTAGAGCCCCTTCTTTTCATGTTTTTGATAAACTTGGCGTTAATAATTACAGGAATATGACCATAACTCTCAATAACATCAGCCCAATAATTACAGCCAGAGCAACCTTCCATTGCAATGAATAAAGGTTTACGAGGTGGGTTCTCAAGGAAATGTGTAAACTGCTCCTTGCTATAACAGATGTTTTGATCTTGACCATTTTCATCAAAGTAACAAACTTGATACACGCGAGCAGCTAAGTCTACGCCTACATGATAAAGCCTACTGTCTAGAAGAGAGTCATTGAAATTCTCTAAAATTTCTCTTAAGTCGTTTACATTTTGAGTGTTGAATACTGTATAATTCTGATTTGAAGGGGCAGCCATCTTATTTCTCCTTTTATAAATTCCTAGCGCTCAGACCCATTCTGATGACGCTTCATCCCCGAGGGGACTTTTTTGATTTTAGAATTATAAAAGAAAAGAGGCTGCCTTTTTAACATTTCTGTAAGGCA
>CAKMMH010000210.1 GCA_927798255.1 uncultured bacterium
AGAACAACTTAATAAACAAAAAAAAGAGATGCTTGGTAGTTTAAAGAAAGGAGATGAAGTTGTAACTTCAAGTGGTATTTATGGACGGATAGATTTAATTACGGATGAAACTGTTCTTTTAGAAGTTTTTCAAGGCACAAAAATCAAATTTAATAAAGATGCAATAGTTAAAAAAATATAAGTTAGTTTTTTATAGGAGAGCAATAGTTATGTCTAGTGATGTAAAAAATAAAATCTTGATATTTTTTGCTGTGATTATCGTAGCAATTTTATTTCTTGTTCCAACTTTTAGTGGAACAACGGGTTGGTTTTCAAGACCAATTTCTTTAGGACTTGATTTAAGAGGTGGTGCGCATTTAGTTTATGAAGTACAAGTTAAAGAAGCTGTTCAGGGAAGACTTCAAAATATTGCAAACTCTGCAAAATCAGATTTAAGAAAAGATAAAATTCCAGTATTAAAAGCTAACGTTTTTGATACTGACAAAGTTGTTTTTACACTTTTAAATGGTACTACTTCAAGTGTTTCTCAAGATAAAATAAAGGAAAATTATCCTGAGCTTACATTTGTTAAGGAAGAACCTCAAGAAGGCGGACAGTTAAATTTAATTTATACTATTAAAGATACAAATGGTATCGAAAAAGCAGCAGTTTTAAGATCGGTTGATACTTTAAGAAATAGAATTGACCAATTTGGTGTATCTGAACCAATAATTCAAAGGAAAGGTGAAGATCAAATTATTTTACAAATGCCAGGTGTGTCAGATGTAGATGGATTAAAAAAGGTGATTGGTTCAGTTGCAAAACTTGAATTTAGAATTGTTGTAGAGAATGATCCAGAACAATTAGCAAGAAGTGTAGTCCTAAAAGGAAAAGATGGTGAATCTTATAGAGTAGGAGATACTTCGTTAATGACAGGTGATGTAATAAAAGATGCAAGACCTTCATTTGATGGTACAACTGCTCAACCTGAGATTGCTCTTACATTCACTTCTGAAGGTGGTAGAACTTTTTATCGTATAACTTCTGATAATGTCGGGAAAAAGCTTGCAATTATTTTAGATAATATCGTTTATTCTGCTCCTGTTATAAGAGATGCTATTTCTGGAGGAAGTGCAAGTATATCAGGTGTTAGTATGGAAGAGGCAAAGCAATTATCATTAATTTTAAAAGCTGGTGCACTTCCTGCTTCATTAACGATATTAGAAGAAAGAACAGTTGGTCCATCATTAGGACGTGAATCCATTAATAAGGGTATTATGGCTATTACAGTTGGTTTTGTTGCTGTAATTTTCTTTATGATTTTCTATTATAGGAAATGTGGTGTAATTGCTGTATATAGTCTTGGTTTAAATTTATTACTTATATTAGCATTACTTTCAGCATTTGGTGCAACACTAACGCTTCCTGGTCTTGCAGGTTTAGCATTAACAATTGGTATGGCGGTTGATTCTAATATTATTATTTTTGAAAGAATACGCGATGAACTTTTAAAAGGTGCAAGTAGGGATGTTGCTGTTGAAGCTGGTTTTGCTAAGGCATTTTCAGCGATTATAGACTCTAACCTTACAACACTTCTTACTGGTATTGTATTGTTTTATTTTGGTACAGGACCTGTTAGGGGATTTGCTGTAACTTTAACAATTGGTGTTTTAACAACGCTTTATTGTGCTACTTTTGCTAGTCGTTTAGCTTTTACAATATTTGAATTGAAAGACAAGAAGACAAATACTTTGTCAATCTAGTAAAAGTTTATTTTAATAAGTTTATTATTAAAGGAAATTAAAAATGTTTAGAAGAATATTTACACCGAAGAAAACGATTAATTTTTTGTCGCATTCAAAAGTAGCTGCTGTCTTTTCTACGTTGCTATTAATTGTTTCACTTGCTGTATGGTTTGTTAAAAAAGATGACAAATATGGTATCGATTATAAGGGAGGCTATGAAATAATTGTTAAATTTAATGGTGATGATGTTAATGGACAGGACATAAGAAACTCTCTTTCAAAGATTGGATTTGATGAAGCTATTGTTCAAGCTTTTAATAATTCAAATGAGTTTGTTCTTAGATTATCAGATCGTGAAAAAAATACTGAAGTTTTGAAAAGTTCTTTAAGAGATACTTTTAATGAAAATATTTTTAAGGGGGATAAGAAAAAGGACGATTTTGAAATTTTAAAAATAGATTATGTTGGTCCTACTGCAGGTGAAGAGTTAAGAACTCAAGCGTTAATAGCTATTATTATAAGTGTAATAGGTATATTGATATATATATCTGTTCGCTTTGAGTTTGCCTTTGCATTAGGTGCAATAGTTGCACTTTTCCATGATATTATTATAGGGCTAGGTATATATTTAATGTTAGGTGAAACTATTAGCGTGACTACATTAGCAGCAGCTTTAACATTGTTAGGTTATTCTGTTAATGATACGATTGTTATATTTGATAGAATTAGAGAAAAGTTAATTACTGCAAAAAGCTATGTTCTTGAAAATGTTATTAATGAAGCTCTTACGGAGATGTTATCAAGAACAATTATAACAAGTATTTTAACTTTATTTTCTGCCGTTGCATTATTGATATTTGGTGGCGGTGAAATTAGAGATTTAAGTTTATTTCTTGTTGTAGGTATTGTTATTGGTTGTTATTCAACAGTATTTATCGCATCACCAGTTGCTCTTTGGTGGGCCGACCGAAAAAAATAAACGATGCATTGGAAAATATTGCGTTATTTGACAAAACGCTCCTTTCGCTTTAGAGGGACTACACCTTCAAGTTGCGTTTTGTCAAATGCCTTATCTTTTTCGTGCCTCGTTTATTTTTTTAGTAAAATCGTAGTTTTGTTCTTTCCGCGCCTTGCCTATTTTTTGAGCATGTATAAAATGCTTTGTAAATTTTGCGCTTCGTTTGCTGTACGCTTAAGTACACCATCACTTGTGCCATTTAAAAAGCCTTGTTTTTTTCGCGTTAACCCGCGCGCTCATTTTTGGAACCTTTTTTATTATAATTCACAATTATTCTATTCATAATGTTAATTAGTTTTCGTGTAGAAGAAAGTTTTTAATGGTTTTTCTCTTATTGAGGGAAACACTGATTAATTCAAAATTACCCTGTAGGGCAAACCATAACGAAGCGTAAGCGAAGTGGTGCCAGGG
>CAKMMH010000211.1 GCA_927798255.1 uncultured bacterium
CCTCAAATAACGAAGCAATATCGGATGCATCGTCCATTTTTCTTATAAGAGGGTTTCCTCAATAGCACTACACTCCTTCTCTATCACACTTTCTTCAAAATTTAATTCCTTCATCAAAAATCTTGAAAGGGATACAGCAACTGCATATTCACCAGAAAAAGCCATCTGTAAATTTGGAGATTGCTTATTTAAAAATTTAGACTCATTTAAATAATGTGTATGCGCAAGAATTCTAATTTTAGGATTTAAAGAACGTACAAGTTTAATAAGCTCTTTTGACGGTGCGCCAGATGTAGAAATAATAAATGCTTGTGAAAAATCTATCCCTGCATGCCTTAGAATTTCTCTATTATTTGCATCACCATATATAACTTGTATGCCTTCTATATTTTGCTTTTTAATTTTTCTTACAGTATCAATATTCATTTCAATAATAACAATACTAAAACCATTCCTTTGTAAAATTTGTGTTAAACATTTTCCTACAGGTCCATAACCAATAATTATAATTCTGTGTTTTTCATCTCCTGAAATTAACAAAGGTTCATTTGACATTTGATTTTTATCTTTAATACCAAGTTTATTTAAAATTTTATAAATAAAATTAATATTTTTATAAACCATATGATTTAAAGTTATTGAAATTATCGCAGCTGTAATTATAGCGTTTGTTATAAAATCGTTAAAAAGATTATATTGAATTCCGAGACCTGCTATAATAAAAGAAAACTCCCCTATTTGACCTAAAGAAAAACCTATACTAATCGCCCTTTTTAAAGGTTGTCTTAAAATAAATGACACAATAAAAGTAGCAACTAATGGTTTTACAATTATTACTAAACCTAAAACCACCAAACTAAAATAAAGATGTTTAGTTATTAATAATGGATTAAATAACATTCCAATTGATAGAAAAAACAAAACTGCAAATGTATCTTTTATAGGAAGTGCCTCTGCTGTTGCACGTGCACCAAAATCAGATTGCCCTACAAGCATTCCAGCAAGGAAAGCACCAAGAGCCATAGAAGCGCCAAATAATTTTGTAGAAAGGACTGCTATTCCTAAAGCAATTACAATCACGGAAAGAGTAAATAAATCTCTCTGATTTGTTTTTGCAATATAAATTAAAATTCTTGGAAGAATTCTCTTTCCAATAAAAATAATAAAAACTACAAGCATAATAATTTTAAATATTGCAAGCGAAAGCACAGAAGCCACTTGATTAAAAGAAGTGTGACTAGAAACTAACAAAATCGGAGCCAAAACTAAAACTAAAATTGTGAAAAAATCTTCTACTATTAACCAACCTGTTGCAATATGACCAGTTTGAGTATTAAAAGTACCATTTTCTTGAAGTACTCTTGTTAAAATTACAGTGCTAGCAATTGAAACTGATATTCCAAGTAAAATAGAAGCATTTAAAGGTAAATTAAAATATCTTCCTACCAAAGTTCCAATTGTAGTCATTATGGTAATCTCAATAAGAGAACCAGGAAGCGCAATCTTTTGAACAGATAATAAATCTTTAGGACGAAAATGAAGTCCAACACTAAACATTAAAAGGATTATACCAAATTCTGCAAGCTCTTTTGCTAAATGCTCATTAGCGACAGTCCCCGGCGTATGAGGCCCTACGATAAATCCAGCAATTAAATATCCAACAATTGGTGACAGTTTTAATTTTTGTGTAATAAAGCCAAATGTTAAAGCAAGAAATAAACCAAATGTTATACTTAAAATAATATCAATATTACCCAACGTAACCTCTTAAAAAATAATCCACTATTAATTTTTATATGATCTTACAAGTTTTTTAACAAGGATATTATGTTCATTTAAATTTTTTGAAAATAAATGCCTTTTTTTATCTTGATAATCTAAAACGTAATAATAAAACTTATGCTCTATTGGAGATACAACTGCAAGAAGTGATTCAAGAGATGGTGAAGCAATAGGAGTCGGCGGAAGTCCTACATACATTCTTGTATTAAACTTATTATCATTATCTTTTAAATCTTTTTTCCTTATGTTTCCATTATAATCTTTTATGCCATAAATAAGAGATGCGTCTATTCCAAGTGGCATTCTAGCGCGAAGCCTATTCCAAATTACCCCTGAGATCATATTTCTTTCATTAGGGTCGGCGCTTTCAAGCTCAATAAGAGAGGCAAAAGTTACTGCGTCTTTTAAAGAAAGCCTTACTTTTGAAATCTCCTCGTTGTAATTACTAGGAAGCTTTTTAAAAAAAGTATCAAGCATAGTTTCCACGACTTCCCTTTCTGTTGGTATTTTAGTAAAAGAGTACGTAAGAGGAAACAAAAAACCTTCTATAGTTTCACTTTCAATATTATATTTTTGTATTAACTCCTTATTGTTAATCAAATTGTAACATTCATTAAAAGAGAATTTATCATTTAAAGAAACTAATTTTTCACAAATTTGTTTAAAGTTAAATCCTTCAGGGACAGTAATTTTAAAAACTACAGGTTCATAAATTTTTCCTTGTTTTATCATTTCATCAATATCTATTGGGGAAATTTTTCCATCAAACATATATGGACCTTTTTGATATTTTGAATAATCGGAAAAATATCTAACCCATAGATAAAATAAATTTTCATCATCAATTATACCGTTATTTTTTAATTTTTTAGCAAATACTTTCAGTGATTCACCAGAATTAAGGGAAATTTGAACGTTATTAATGTATAAAGATTTATTAGGATAAGTATTTTTTAAATACTTATAGCCATAAAAAAATAAAATACTTAAAGCTAAACCTATAAAAAATATAATAGTTATAAAGAGATATAAAAATTTTTTCATTTTTTTAAAGTAGCATAAGAAAAAAGATTTATGAAGTAGAAAATATAAGTGGCAGGCTTCAGGGAACAGGGTTTAGGTTAATGGTAATCAAAATTTTTGCACAAAATGTATATTTGATTCGAGAAATTACGAGGTATTTGCGATTTGATTTTGAATTGTTAGAATTTTGAGGCAAAACTCCGTTAGGGATTTATTAAAGCAAGCGTTAACATGCGGCGCTAGGACAGAATGTAGATAAACGAAGTGAGGATACTCCAGTGTGCGTAATAACCCCATAAATTCCGACCCCGTAGGGGTCGACTAAACAAAAATTTTGAGTGCCATTA
>CAKMMH010000212.1 GCA_927798255.1 uncultured bacterium
CTCTATAAATTTATTTAAAAAATCTTTAGCTTTATTTAAATCTTTAGCACCTTTTTTTGCTAACATACTAGTAAATGAGCTAAAGATATTTAAATAATTATCACTGTCTATGCTTTGACATTCTTTAATTATTCCTTTAATTTCTTCAAATTCATCACTACTTGGAATACCTTGTCTATTAAACATTCCACTTATAGAACTAAATAACTTAAATATTCCTTTGTTATCTTTAATATGAAGTTCATTTTCTGAATACTCTATAAATTTATTTAAAAAATCTTTAGCTTTATTTAAATCTTTAGCACCTTTTCCACCTAACATGCTAGTAAATGAGCTAAAAATATTTAAGTAATTATCACTATCTAATTCTTTACAAGCTAGGATTATTTCTTTTATAGTTTTAAATTCACTTTGAGTAGGGATACCTTCTCCATGATACATTCCACTTATTGATTTTAATATTTCAACTGATAACTCTTTATTCCCTAATTCTTTTTCTGAAAAATTAGATAACTTTTGTAAAAATTCATTAAATTTTGTCATATCTGGTATTTCGCAAGAGGCACTATACATCGATGATAAATTCTCTCTATATTTAGAACTTGCATATACTGATAAATCTTCAAAATCTGTCATTAATAAATTTTGAAAAAATCTTTTCATTTTATGATACTGAGTCATATTTGAAATAGCAGTAATAACTCGTATATCATGATTTTTTTCATTATCTATAAGTTCTTTAATTCTTAATGTAAGTTCAATTTCTAGAACTCTTAAAAATTTTTTATTATTTTCATTAATTTCAAATTCATTTTCTATTAATCCATCTTTTGTATATATTGGTTTAATATCATAGACTTTATACATATCATAAATGTGTGATTTTAAATTTTGATAACCTATTTTTATTTCACCTATTGAATTTTCCATATCCTCAAAAAAGTTATCAACAAATTTTTTTGCACATAGAAATAATTTTTCAAGAGACTCGATTTTGTCTTCTTTAGCTTCTGTATACTTAACTTTTGTATTACCTACATGATAATTTTTATAAAAATCTGGAATTTTGTAATTAGGAAAGCTTTCAATTTCTCCAAATGTTGATATTTTTTCATCTTTACTTAATCTATCACATCTTTTTTTAATATCTTCTATTTGTTCTTCCGTTAGCCTTCTCGTTTCTTTATCTACCTCTAAACTAGATGCTACATATTTTAAATATAATTTAGGTAATATCCCCGTGCACTTTGCATCATGCTGATAAAGTTCATTACTATTACTTGTTAAATTTTGCTCTGCCATATTCTGATTACTTTTGTATATTAATTAATTATATATTTAGGATAATTATTATGAATTTTTAAATAATAATAAAACGCTTAGATATACTCACATAAATATTACTTTTATGCAAAAATAATTTTAGAATATTATTTCTTTTAATTTTTTACCTATGTTGGTCTTTTTTAGTATTAATCTTTTTTAGCGATATTCTAGATAGAATATATTGAAGTTATTATAAAAGTTTTCTTTTATATTCTATTTGGAAAAATCCCTTCAATGTATCTTTTAGCCATAATCATAACTTTTAAATAGTAACCAGAAATTTTTGTTCGCTCATCGTGTAAATTAAAATCAGAAATAGAAATAGTTTTTGTGTTATCTAAATAGCTGTTATCTTTAAATATTTTTCCTAAAACTTTTACACTTTCTATTTTATTTGAAAATAAATTAATTCCATCTTCTATATTTAATTTATATACACCATAAACTTCGCCTGCTTCTAAAGAAAAATCTTCTAACTTACTATTTGTACTTGCAATAAATACGTTGCAAAATTCTCTATTTATATAATTTTCGCTTATAAATATATTTCTAAAAACGCCTAAATATTCCTTATTAAAAATTATTATATTATTTCCAAGTTCTTCTTTAAGCTCTCTAAAGCCATCTTCTATCTTTTCGTTAAATGCTAGATGCCCGCTTGCTGTGGCATCAAAAGTATTTGCGCCAACTCTATTTTTAGGCCCTCTAAGCTGAAGATAAATAACATTCTCGTCTTTATTTACAAGCCAACAAGCAAAAGTTTGGTGCCAGAGCCCAAGTTTGTGAATATTATCAATTGACGTGTGATAAGGCTTAAGTTTATTATACATTTCATCAAAGATTTCTATTTCTTCCATTTTTATTTCATTTAAAAATTTTATTCATTTTTAACATCTAAATTAGATTCTAATATTGTTACATTATCTGTTTTTTCTTCCCATGATGTCTGAATTTCGCAAATTAACGCATCATCTTTTGTAATCTTATGAATATAAGTTTTTTCTTTATTTGTTTTAAATGTTTCGCAAGTTAAGGAATCACCTAAAAAGGTTTCTCTATAAAATTTAATACTAAGTTTTTTTACAGTATTATTTTGCTTAAATTCGTCAGGGGCTGTCATCTCAGCAATATTAATGTAACTTTTATTATTCACATGTTTATTAAAATCTAAATCTGATAAGTTAATTATATGAGTAATCTCATTATATTTTTCTGAAACGTCAAAAAAAGTAGTTTTTTTATGTTCACCTAAAGTATACTCATTTTGAATTTCAAGTAACTCTTTTAGAAACTCAGCTTTTACTGGGTGTTTTGTCTCGGTGCTAATTAAAAACCACAAAGCATTTCCTTCTGCGATAGTTTTTCCTTTATAAGTTATTTCATAATCAGTATAAATTTTAAGTTTAGAAATTTCTGAAATCCAAATATTTACACCAATTTCTTCAGACCAGAAAGGAAGCTCATCTATAAATTCAATATTAAACTCTGTAACTACCCAGTACATATTTTTAGGGAACATATCATAAGCATCCACTTTTTTTGTTGCACACAATCTTGCGAAAGCATCTTGAATATACATGATTGCAGATATTGGCCTAAGCTTATAATTATATATATCCATGTTATCAAGAATTACATTGTAGGTTTTAGAATATTTTTTCATAAGTTAAAAATTTTAAGTAATTATATAGTTAAATGTTATGTAAATTATTTAGGGGTTAGAATAATGATTGTTATTTTACCAAAGATGCTTTCCAGTTTCTAGTAGGCTTTCAATATCTTTATAAGCGTTTTCTAGTGCTTCTTG
>CAKMMH010000213.1 GCA_927798255.1 uncultured bacterium
ATTCATTTATATTTACAATTGATAAACCAGATATATATAATTACAATGAAGAATTAAAAATAAATGATAAATTTAAAATAAACTAAGAAAATGGGATATTCATAGGAAAAAATTTATATATTAATTTTTTCAACAATATTTTTTGCAGTAATTACTTCTTTTGAGCTTTTAAAGGTTAAAGGAGTTAATTTTTCTTTAAATTACATCGCTCAGAATCTCTTTTATAATATTGAATATTCAATTTTGTTTATCTCGTTCTTTTATTTTGTATATAAAAAAGAAGATTTAAGTGAACTTAATAATTTTGGAAAAGAGTATTTCGTAAAAGAAATAATGACATCAAAGGATTTTTTAAAAACATTATCTCCCACAGATACCGTAGAGCAAATAATTGATGATGTTATGAAAATCCCACAAAAAATTTTCCCAGTTCTAGTTAACAATAAAATTGTTGGTATTGTAAGAAGGGAGGAAATAATTATAAATTTCAAAGTAGCAATAATGGACGATTACCCGTTAATTGATGAAATTATGACCAAAGTGAATTTACAAGTTTCACCAGAAAGTAATATCCTAATTGCTAAAAAAATATTTGATAAATCAAATACCCCTTTTCATTGTATACCAGTAGTTAAAGATGGTAAATTTACTGGGTTGTTATTTTACGAGCTTTTTATAGATTTCGTATCCATGAAAAAGGTTTTGTTTAAATTAAAAATTAACGAATAACTATGGTAAATAAAATTATCACAACAGTAATTAGAGTCCCTGCTTTTATACTTCTTAAGTTTCTTTCAGCTTTACCAATAATAGTAAGAATTTATATTGCAAGAATAGGTGCTTTATTAGTTACACCATTTTTAAAAAGAGAAAATTTATTTATAAAATTACAATCAAAAGCTTTTTTAGGAAGAGAAATTTCACCTTATAAAGTTTACGCTA
The DNA here is from genome assembly GCA_927798255.1 of uncultured bacterium. Taxonomy (GTDB): domain Bacteria; phylum Bdellovibrionota_C; class UBA2361; order UBA2361; family CAKMMH01; genus CAKMMH01. Next base: position 943 of record CAKMMH010000213.1, read on the forward strand.
ATATTGGTCAAACTTTTTTTGAGGCATTTAATTTAAAAGACATTAAGGAAGAAAATATCGTTATTAATAAATCTATAGAAGATATCCTAGAAAAAATTCAAAATGACAACAAACCTACAATAGTCCTAACTGCTCACACAGGGAATTGGGAACTACTTGCTGCATACTTTATTAAGAAAGGATTTAAGATAGCTACTGCCGCTAGAAAGGCACGTTTTAAAATTGCTCAAGAGATGATTGAAAAAATTAGAAGTGCATACGGCATACAGACAATATGGCGATGTGGAAATCAAGGAGCTAAAGAAATTTTAGATGTAATAAAAAACAAGCATCTTATGGCCGGGCTTATTGATCAACACACAAGAGTGACAAGCATTTCTAGTACATTTTTTGGTCACGAAGTAAAAGTTCCATCAAGTTTAATAAAAATTGCTAAAAAGAATGATGCAAATATTATAATAGCATTTAATTTTAGAAAAGATTTAACTCATTATGATTTTTATTTACACTATATAGACCCAGAGTGTTCACGAGAAGAAATAGTAAAAACTTATAATGAGCTTCTAGAAAAATATATAAGAATGTATCCTGATGAGTGGGTTTGGATGCATAAAAGATGGCGTGTAGTAAATGGTAAAGATTTATCAAGAAGAGAATATTTAGAACATTTAAATAATTTATTAACAGAAAAAAAGGATAATTAATATGTATGTAAACAAGGAAAATATTAGTATTAGTGCAAGTGAAATTCAAAATATTATTCAGGGAAAACTTTTTGGAAATAGCAATAAAAAAGTTTCTTCTCTTTCTTCATTTGACTCTCAAAAAGAAAATTCACTTTCATTTTTTACTGGAAACAGCAAAAAAACTATAGAAGAAGCTATAAGTAATCAAACTTGCAGTATCTTACTTATTAATGATGTCCTAGAAGAAATTAAACCAAAAGATAATTATTGTGTCATATCGTGTAAAAATGCACATAGAGGTTTTTTAACACTAATTAATTTATTTTATGATGAAGTAAAACCTATTAAAGGAATTAGCGAAAAATCAGAAATTGGTCAAAATGTTAAAATAGGTGAAAATCTATCCCTCGGTGCTTTTTCAATTATTGGTGATAACTCAGAAATTGGAAATAATGTTACAATTTGTCCTAATGTTACAATTTATCCTAATTGTAAAATTGGAAACAATGTAACGATTCATGCTGGCGCTGTCATTAGAGAATACACAGAGCTTGGAGATAATATAGTAATTCAAAATGGCGCAATTATTGGTGCAGATGGTTTTGGATATGTACCTGACCCTCAAATGGGACTTCGCCCAGTTCCTCAAATTGGAAACGTTAAACTTGATTCATTTGTAGATATTGGAGCAAATGCTTGTATTGATAGGGCTGCAGTTTCTACAACACATGTTGGTTATTCGACTAAAATCGATAATCTTGTGCAAGTAGGCCATAATTGTACAATTGGAAAATTCTCTATCCTTTGTGGTTTAACAGGAGTTGCAGGAAGTACTCAAATTGGAAATCAAGTAACACTTGCTGGTGGTGTCGGCGTTGCAGATCACGTTAAAATTGTTGATGGCGTACGTGTTGCTGGAAGATCAATTGTAGATAGATCAATTGAAGAAAAAGGCGATTATATGGGGCATCCTCTTAGCGCACCAATTAGATATAAAAGAATACAAAATATCATAAATAATTTTCCAGAAACAATTAAAGAATTAAAGAAATAAAATATAAAAAAAGTTTAACTAAAAATTTTTTTTAATTTAGGTCTTTTTATTCGAATATATAAGAGATCTTCAGAGAAGCACTAATTAATTCAAAATATCCTAGAAGGGAAAATTGGGAAAACACGTGTAGCTTCAGAAAATCTGGGCCTAATTTTTTGGTTTCGAATGGTGTATTTGCTAGAATAGTGTATTTGCTAACTGCTGAATGCTGAGAAAAAAATTATTTAGAATCGATAAGAAAAAAAAACTGGCCAGGCAGGATTCGAACCTACGGATGCTGGGATCAAAACCCAGTGCCTTACCGCTTGGCTACTGGGCAATAAGGTAGAATTTAGTATACTAATTTTTAAAAATTTATCAAGTACCTACTAAAAAAAAACATAAATTAATTATAAGTTCTTTTTTATAAAAAAGACTTAT
>CAKMMH010000214.1 GCA_927798255.1 uncultured bacterium
AGACTCGGGAATGTTCGCGTTAGCGACATTCACGAGGATACTCCGGTGTGTGTAATAACCTCATAAATTCCGCCCACGTAGGGGGCGACTAAAACTTTGCATCAGTGTTTCCTTAAAATTACTTTTTTGTTCGAGGGGGAAAAAATGTTCACTTTATTTTCTGGTCTTAGGGTTCAGATATTAGGGTTTCAGACGTTTCGAATCAGGTTTCGTGTAACAGGTTAAAAGCTTTATTATATCTCAAACCCATCTTTTTTTAATACATCTTTAACTATTTCTAGTTTTTTAAAAAGATCGTTTATTTTAACTTCTGTAGCTAGGTTTTGATTTATGGAATTTTCTAAAAATTTGTCTACGTGATTTAATACAAATTTTATGAACCCAATTTTATTACAAATTTTTTTAGAATAATCAAAGTTTAATAATCGTACAAGCGCAAGCTTTACAAATAAATCATTATATGCTGAAGGTATAAGAATTTTTCCGTTAAAATGTCGCTTGTTAACAATTGCATCAATAATTTCATCAGATATTACAATATTATAATCAATGTCTTTAAAAGTTAAAAATCGATTATTTTTTATCATTATTTTCATATTTGATACGATATCAGAATCTTCTGTTGCGTTAAGTCCTAGCTTTAAAAAATTTTTTCTTTCGTCATTTGAAGATTTATAAAAAGGTTCATCTTCAATTTTAAATCTGCCATCGTGAAGTTTTATAAAAAGAAGAGTTGCTTCATCATCAAAATTATCACTATTTATTAAAATATTTTTTCCCATATCTCCATGATTTAATTCTTTTTGGATTTCACCATTTTTCATTTGATAAAATCTTCCTACATCGTGAAGCATAGCGCCAATTTTTAATCTGATTTTGTCTTCATCGTTAAAATCTTTAAGTTTATTTTCATTTTCTATTAATTCACACATCGCATTAAAAACATCAATGCTATGAGAATACTTAACATTATACCATTTAATTTCTTTTTCATTTATAGTAGCTTGAAATTGGTTGTGGAAATGCTTTTCTAAAATTTTATAACTATCAACTATTAAATCATTAGTTAAATTCATAGATCAAACCTTGCAATAAAAATGAAAATAATACTACTATTAAAAATAGTTAAAATGAATATGTATAAATGAATATTAGTTTCCTAAAACATTCCACTTGTTAACTCATCAATCTTTGCCTGGTAATAGGAATCAGATTTTTTATATTCATCAAAGACATCATATAAAGTAACAAATATTTTTGCAATATTACTTCGAACGACATCGCGATTTGTAAAATTAACGACATTAACGATGATATCACTGAAGCTTAAAAAAATAACAAGACGCAAAAAAGGCGAGGCATTTGAGGGGGACCAACCGGAGGCGTACTTTTGTACGTTGAGGATTGGTCCTCTTTGGAAAAACAAAAATAAAGTTTTAGGTATTAAATATGGTTGGAGAATATGTTAAAAGTGTACGCTTGCTTCCGGAAAAAGGATGAGGCACCGGCAATGATAGGCATTTTCATAAAAAGCGAGAGAAAGAGAGATGATTTATAAGAAGCTTAAAAAAATAACAAGACGCAAAAAAGGCGAGGCATTTGAGGGGGACCAACCGGAGGCGTACTTTTGTACGTTGAGGATTGGTCCTCCCTCAAATAACGAAGCATTTTTTGATGTATTGTTATTTTTTTTAAGATTGGATGCGATCAAGCATAATAGCACATGCCGCACGCACCGATAAGTGATTATAATCCGTAGGCCCTTTAATAGGCTCTAAAAAATAATCTGCTCTTGCTAGCAATTCGTCACTCATTCCCCAACCAGTCCCAAGCATAAGCATATATGGGGTATTTGGGTCATCATTCATCATTTTCTTCATTTCTTTAAAAGAAATTCTTTTTCCGCCATCTCTTGCAGAGCTAGCGATAAGTTTTGGAAGGGTACCGTATTGTTCATCAAGGATTGTTATTGCTTCATCAATTTCTCTTACAATGTGTACTTTTGTTAAAGCGTCTTTTCTATTTCCGTTATATTTTTCGCCGAAACCTGTCATCCAGTGTGCCTTTAGAGTGCTTGCAAGTTTTCTAAGAGATGGGGAAGAGTGGCAAACAAAGGTGTTGTTTACGCCATAAGTTCTTGCGCTTCTTGCAATGTCGTGTAAATCAATCATAGTTAAAGATGTGGTCACGATATTTTTTTGTTTATCGACCATATTATCGTGAAGTAATATTACGTTTAAATTTGCCATGATTTCCTTAATATAAAAATTTTATACTCTACCTAATAATTCAGGTTTTATATTTTTAGTTTTTTCTAGTGCTTTTTCTTTACGCCATTTTTTTATATTTTCATGATGACCTGAAATAAGAACATTAGGAACTTTTAATCCTCTAAATTCCTCAGGTCTTGTATATTGTGGAGCTTCAAGAAGATTTTCTTGAAAAGATTCTGTAATTACAGACTCGCTATTTCCAATAACATTTGGAATAAGTCTAGTGGTTGCTTCAATAATAGCCATAGAGGGGATTTCTCCCCCCATCAGAACATAATTTCCGATAGAGATTTCTTCATCAACTGCTAAATCTATAACTCTCTGATCGACTCCTTCATATCTTCCACATATGAATATTAAATTTTCTTTTTGAGAATATTCTTTTGCTTTTTCTTGAGTAAAAGTTGTTCCTGATGCACTTAGTAATATTACATGCGCATCTTTCATTGTTTCTTTAACTTTTTCTACTGCATAAACAATAGGCTCAGGCTTTAAAAGCATACCAGCTCCGCCTCCGTATGGTTCATCATCAACTTTATAGTGTGGAGGAGATGCAAAATCTCTAAAATTAATAACATCAATAGAGAGAATATTATTTTTAATTGCTTTGCTTAAAAGGCTTGTGTTTAGAAAACTTTGGAATATCTCTGGAAAAATTGTAAGAACAGCAATCTTCATTTTAACTTTGAATAAAACTTTTCCACTTAACACAACGTGTTAAGTGGATACATGAAGCAATATTTTGAGCTTAGAAAAATTGAGCTAATAAAAATTAAATATTAATAATTCTTATGCTCT
>CAKMMH010000215.1 GCA_927798255.1 uncultured bacterium
GCACGTGCCTGTGCTTCTTCTTGTCGTGCTGCTTCAGCTGCTTGTAAACCCATTTGCCAATTCTGCTGTTGTTCTTGTTTGGCTTGCGCATACGCTTTTGAAATGTTTTCTAAGGTAGCTTGCGTTTCTTCTTCCGCTAATTTCGTTGATTGTTCCATAAGCTCATTTGCGGAAGCTTGTGTTTGCTCTTGTAAACCAAGAATAGCAGACAACTCATTTGCTGCCTGCATCCCTCGTGACGCACCTGTAGATACTGCACGTGCATTGCTTTGACGGATTGTGTCTAAAGCAGTACGTTGAGTATCATACATTTGGTCATAAAATTTATTTTCAGTTCGTGCAAGTTGCGCACGTCTTTGTGCATAACTCGCATTCGTGGCTGAATTGAATTTATCAAGAATACCCTGATAATCCACATCCATATTTGCAAATTCGTTTGCGTATTGTTTAGCTGTTTTTGCCATATCGTTTACTCCAGATTAATTGTAATATGCCTATGATTACCATAACAATAGGTATACCTGTATAAATGATTTGTATAATTAACGGAAAATCTTTCCAACAGAGTATAGTGGTCATACTTATAATACCAGCTCCGATTAAACAGACAATCCCGTTAAGTTTGCAACCTATTTTATTTTTCATTGGACTCCCCTAGCGCGATGTTATGCTCATCACAGAATTGTATCAGTAGTTCATGTCTACGATTAATTCGTCCGAGTAAACTTCCTGTGATAGCATCTACGCCTTTCTTAAACCCCATAACTGCACCAACACAGCAAGGGCTTAAGGAATATATAATATTCGCAAGCGTATCTATTGTAGGCACCTTAACTAATTTAACTCCGAAATACGTCGTAAAAACGGTGATAAGGACATATTTCAAACTCTTAGTTAAAATATCTATGGTAGTTTTTTGCCCTTCACTTAAACCTAATTTAAACTTACGTTGTTTACTCGCTGAAGCACTCATAAGCATATCCGTTGTAAGCACTGTAGGTTTCATACGTTTTGCTTTTAAAATGGCGCGTGCTTGCACTCTAGTTAATTTAGGTATGCCTTCCGTATGTGGAGTTGTACAGTATTCTTTAATTTGTTCCGGGTTTACTGAAAGGTAATAGGCCTCAAAGTCTGCATAAGGTACACCTACACTAAGAAGGACTTCTTCTCTTCGAGCGCGTAATTCCTCTGTAACAAAGTTTGTACAGAACGTTTTTAATTCTCGAAGTTTACCGCTTGCGTTAATAACCCCAATCGTATTATTCAGGCTTTTTTGTGCTACGGTATACCTTTGTGTTTGTTTACCTTTACATTTTCCGTTGCAGTATTGGTCAATCCACATTACTACGTTAAACGTTGCAAGGAGCATAAAATCTGCCCAGAATTGTATCGAATTAATCTCTTTCTTCTGAAGTTGAAAGATTTGTACGACAATAATAACTCCGATAATCGCAACGCCTAATAAGTTAAATATCCAACGCCCAACCGCGTCTTTTGTTATTTCTTGCACATGCTCTGTTGTTTCAGAGCTCCCTCGGTGTTTTGTTTTCATAATTATTCTGTTACTGTTTTAGATTTAGTTTTAGTTTCCGTAGTTAGGAATTGTTTAAGTAATTTGCTATCATCCTGGCGGTCTTTACTGTCTAAGTATCCTCCAAGGGCGTGTAGCGCACCTCCGCCACCACTACTTACAAACATTGTTAAAGATATGGTTTTTAGTTCATTGATAATCGGTGCGATCGACCAGATTAATGCGAAGAAAACACCTGAAAGGATAAACATGAACATACTGTTTATTTTTGGTTTAATGTTTCTCCAGCTTATAACAATCGCATAGATAACGCAGAAGATAAAAGAACCGGAAAAAGCGATGCCGCTTGTAGTCGCTTCACCGCCTTTTTCTATCCAAAAAGGGAACTGTAAACCAATGACTGCTATGGTAGGCGCAACAGTTACGATCCAAGAGCTTACTTTAGCAATAAGCGCTTTTTTATGCATCGTCATATTAACCCTCCCAATTTACTTTTTTCGGTTGTTCGATTTTAATGTCTGTGGAGTCTTCGACAGGTTGCTCTACCGGAAGTGTTTCTTTAATATCTGCTACAGCGTTTACGGTTTCGGTGAGCAGTTTATTAACCTTATCCAGTTTTTCTTTACGTTCGAGTTCCTTCAGGTCAATGTTTGAAATCTTATCCCAGAGTTTATGCACTGTAACTTGATATGCAGGATCCAGATTTAAACCTTTACCTAATACTTCAAGAATTGATGCAATGCCTTGTACTGTGCTTAATAAAGTTTCTTCACGAGCTTTGGCGTATACACGTTCTGTAGTAAGTTCTTCACGTAAACTTTGTAAATCTGTTTGACAATCTACCGCAGAAGCTTTCGCAGCGTCGATTTGTGTCATATACTTTTGTAATTCGGCAAGAGAATTTCTAAAATTATTTTCACTCTTAGCGAGCCCAAGTACACTATTTTTATTTGTTCTACGAAGAACTAACAAAAGTATCGCTAATACCACATCTAAGATTGTCCCGACTTGTGCAAGAATCGCAACTTTATTTCGTTCAAGGTATTGCCAAAACGTTTCTTTTTTAGCAGGTTCTTCTGGAACTTGCGGTTCTGTTTGCTCAGGAGTTTCTGACTGTTCCGTAGTTTCTGCGTGCGCTATGTTTGTGACTGTGCAACCTACACAGCATAGCAGCAGACTAACTATGATAAGAAAGATAAAAATAAAACGAAGGCTTTGATAAGATTTCTTTTTCATTGGGCACCCCATAAAAATAAACTTGTTATTTTAATAATAACATAGCTGGTGTGCAATGTCAACTATTTTATAAAACGCTCTCCTTAAGGAGAGCGTTCATTATTTAGCAAGTAGAAACCCCAAGTTCTTTAGTTTTTTCTTTGAAATACTCGTGTAGTTCATTCTGTATCGCCGTCAAGTGCGGGTTCGTCAGGTATTTCTTCTACATTCCCTTCTTCTGCTATTTCTGGTCTAACAGGTGCTATTTCTAATG
>CAKMMH010000216.1 GCA_927798255.1 uncultured bacterium
CACAAGGTAAAACCAAATAAGGAATTTTTTTATGATATTTTAAAAGATCTAAATACAGATGTTAACAATATAATATTTATTGATGATGATTGTAGAAATATTAATAGCGCAAAAAAGATAGGAATTAAAACTTTTGAATATAAAAGTATAAATGATAGTTTTGATGAGATTATAAAAGAGATTAATAAATTATAATTTTATAGCTATATTCCTAAAGGAATATAGCTATAGTACATTTTACACAGTCGCAACTTTAATAAGATTAGTGTTTCCAGGTGTTCCGTTAATCATTCCACCTGTTATTACGATATTATCTCCCTTTTTTAAATCCATAATTCTTGTCGCAGTCTTTTGTGCAGAGTCAAAAAGGACCTCAGTTGAATTATATTTTTCACAAAGTACAGGTAATACCCCCCAAGAAAGAGCAAGATTTCTATATGCTTTTTCATTAGTGACAATCCCAATAATGCTTTGAGGACTTCTAAATCTAGAAACCATTTTTACCGTCGTTCCAGAAATTGAGCAAACAGCTATTGCCTTTGCGTCAACATCCATTGCCATTGCGCATACTGCATGCGCAATTCTATCAACCGTGTTTTTCATTTCAAATTTATTATTATGATATCTTTTTTCATAATTAATATCTTTTTCTGTCTCACTAGCAATCGCTGCCATTATTTTAACTGCTTTTTCTGGGTACTTTCCAGCTGCAGTTTCACCAGATAACATTATAGCAGAACTTCCATCATAAACAGCATTTGCAACATCTGAAACTTCTGCCCTCGTAGGTCTTGGGGAATTTATCATTGATTCTAGCATTTCAGTTGCTGTTATTACACGTTTTCCAAGAATACGGCATTTTCTAATAAGATTCTTTTGTACTGCAGGAAGCTTCTCTGGTGCAATTTCTACTCCCATGTCACCTCGGCCTATCATAATTCCAGAACAGTACTTAAAGATTTCATCAATATTATCAATCCCTGGTTGATTTTCAATCTTGGCAATAAGTTCAATATCAGGAGAACCATTTTCCTTTAAAAAATCATGAATATCCTGTAAATCTTTTGCACGTGAAACAAATGAACATGCTATAAAATCTACGCCTTCTTTAATACCAAATTTTATATCTTCAGCATCTTGTTTGCTTAAAAATTCTGTACTTAAAATTTTTCCAGGAAAATTCATGCTTTTTTTATCTGATAGTGTTCCATCAGTAAGAGTTTCACAGATGACATCCTTTTCCTGTATATCCTTTACTATAAAGTCCATTAATCCATTTGCAACAAGAATATGGTCGCCTTTTTTAACATCATTTGAAAGTCCTTTAAAGTTTATTGATACTCCATCTTGGTCACCAATTGAATCATTTTCTCTAAATGTGAATAAATCGCCTTTTTTAAGAGTTACCTTTCCATCTTTAAAAGTTTTTATTCTGAACTCAGGGCCTTTAGTATCAAGTAAAATTGCAATTGGAAGATTAAGCTCTTTCCTGACTTTTTTTATAGTATCAATTCTTTTTTTATGTTCTTCATGTGTGCCATGAGAGAAATTTAATCTTGCTACATTCATGCCAGCCAAACATAACTTCCTAATCATTTCTTCACTTTCACTTGCTGGGCCTATCGTACATACAATTTTTGTTTTTCTCATATATAAAATACCTACCTTTTAATAAAATTTTTAAAAACATATAACTGTTATTTTATTTTTTCTGGGCTTATAGTATAGAAAAATATTTAAAATTAGACAAATTTTTTGGTAATATATTTCTATAAATGGTTTATTATATTATGTAATACATTTAGGAGAAATATATGCGTTTTATGTGTGTCGTGGTTCCTGGTTTAGAAGAGATCGTGGAAGATGATTTAATAAATAGTTTACCAAATATTCACGATATTAAAACCGAAAGAGGAAAAATATTTTTTGATATCGATAAAGAAAATCTAAATGCGCTTTTAAATATAAAATCAGTTGATAATTTTTATTATTTTATATCTTCATTTAAGGTTGGAATATGCAAAAAAGATTTAGTAGAGTTTAAAAAAGAAATCTTAAAATTAAAATTTGATAAAATTTGTAAATTTGTAGATAAAAAATTAATTAATTCAAAATTAAAAAATGAAAATTTAAAAATTATAGTAAGTGCAAGTAAAAAAGGTAAAGCAAATTATTCAAGATTTGATATTTCAGAAATTGCGACAAGTGTTCTTGTAGAAAAATATAATTTTACTGAAGGTGATTCAAAAAATTACGATATTGCAATAAGAATAGATATTGATGAGGGGACTTGTAACATTTTCACTCAAATTACAGATGCTAGTTTTAAATTTAGGGGAACAAATTATAATTTCGTAAGAGGAGGGCTTAGGCCAACAATCTCTTATACGCTTTTAAAGATAGCTAAAATTAAAAAAGATGATGTGTTTTTGGATCCTTTTTGTGGTTCTGGGACTATTCCTATTGAGTGTGTAAATTTTAGAGCAAGAAAAATTTATGCAAGTGATATAGATAGTGAAGTTATTGCTTTTGCAAGAGAAAATGCACCAAGTAATGTTCATATTTATTTAGAAGATGCTACAAAGTTATCATTTAAAGATAAGTTTATTGATGTGATAGTTTCAAATATCCCATGGGGAAAGCAAGTAATGGTGGATAATATCTCACTTCTTTACAATAAATTTCTTAAAGAAGCAAAAAGAGTATTAAAAGATAACGGGCGCATGGTACTTCTTACTGATAAAGACGAGTTATTAAAAGAAGCATTAAATTTAAAATTTAATGTTAAAGTTATTACAACACTTAGCCTTCATGGCTTACATCCAAAGGTTTATTATCTTACAAAAGAGTAAGCTTTAAAAATTATTTTTATTTTAACTAATAATATTCAAAAAATGGCGGACAATTATCGAGTATAGTCAATGAATTTGTAACATCTTATTTATATTAGATATTTT
>CAKMMH010000217.1 GCA_927798255.1 uncultured bacterium
ATATTAGTTGTAATCCTGCAACACTTGCGAGAGATTTAAAAGTGCTTACAGAAGAGGCATTTGATATAAAAAAGATAAAACTTGTGGATATGTTTCCGCAGACGAGTCACGTTGAAACTTGTGTGCTTCTAACATTAAAAAGTCAATAGTTACTTAAAGGTTACTTAAAATAACTATTTTACATAAAAACTATTTACAAATGTTAATAATTTTGATACAATGCGACTGTTAGATTAGTTAAACCAATAGTTTTAGTTAACTGTTGGGATAATATCAACTCACATCAAGGAGGAATGCAACTATGTTGGCAAAGAACGTCAAGATTAAGACGATTGCTCGGCAGGCGGGATTGATTAAGAAACAGCTTAGGATTATTAATGCGATTGATGGTCGTGATCCTCAGTACATTTATATGGGACATGTGTATCCTGAAGTTAAGGACGAGATTAAGCAGCAGGATGAAAATGTGTCGATTCATTTTGAAATGCGCAAGGGCATTCCGGTTACTTTCTTTACCTTGGTGAATGAACAGAGGGAGTTTATCGAAGATAAGCTTGCAGAGAGAGCGGAAGCGGAAGATGGTAACCCTATGTATGTGTATCCTGGGTACGTTCCTAATGAAATTTTGGAGTATTTTAAGAGCGAGGGATATATTACTATTTGTGAGGAACGCGTTGATGAAAATTTCCCGATTGTACTCTTTTTCCCCGATGATGAAAGGTTGCCTCTTACCTCTCAGGAACGTTTCATGTCTACTGAGTTTAGTCAGTATGATGATAGCGACGACGATGAAAAAATTGAAAAGCTCTAAAGTTTTGTTGAGTGGGTAAAACGCAAGAACGAAGGCGATTCGGATGAAGAGTCTTAATTATTAAAAGCATATGTACTTAAAGGGCTATAGCAAATGCTATAACCCTTTTAATATTTTCTGTTTACAACTAATTATAATTTTGATATAATTCAAATACTGTATTGTTAAAATTCTTATAGCCTTAGTTGATTATCTAATAAAACTATAGCTATTCTTAATTTAATTTTTATTTTTTATATGAAATATATTTCTTTAATTTCCCCAATTAGGTAAAATAAAAGTTGAAAGGAAAAGTTAATATGACGACAAAAGAAACATTAAAAAAATACTTTGGATATGACTCTTTTCGTGAAGGTCAAGAAGAAGTTATTAATGAAATTTTAAAAGGAAGAGATGTACTTGCGATAATGCCAACGGGTGCAGGTAAATCTTTGTGCTATGAAATTCCTGCTTTAATGATGGATGGAATTACTATTATTATTTCGCCATTAATATCTTTAATGCAAGATCAAGTGACAGCACTAAAGGATTTAGGAATAACTGCAACTTATATTAATTCTTTGTTAAGCGATTTCGAAATAGGAAACGTATTAAATGATATTAAAAACGACAAATATAAAATTGTTTATGTTGCGCCTGAAAGATTAGAAAGCCAAAGCTTTATAGATTTTATGGCAAATATAAAAATAGCAATGGTTACTGTCGATGAAGCCCATTGTATTTCACAATGGGGGCAAGACTTTAGACCAAGTTATTTAAAAATAACAAGCTTTATAAATGGCTTGAATAAACGACCTATTTTATCTGCTTTTACAGCAACAGCTAATCAGGAAGTTAAAGACGATATGCTTTGTATGCTTAGATTAGAAAATCCTTACGTAATAGTTACAGGATTTGATAGAAAGAATCTTTATTATTCTGTTGAGAAGCTGAATATAAAGGGTAAAAATGAATATATAGTTAATTATATAAAAGAACATCCAAACGATAGTGGAATTATATATTGTGCAACTCGAAATAATGTAGATGAAGTTTGTGAACTACTTAAAACATTTAATGTAAGAGTTACTAAATATCATGCAGGACTTTCAAATGAAGAGCGAAAGAAAAATCAAGAAGATTTTATATTTGATATTTGTCCTATAATTGTTGCAACAAACGCATTTGGTATGGGAATAGATAAGTCAAACGTTAGATTTGTAATTCATTACAATATGCCACAAAGTATGGAAAATTATTATCAAGAAGCAGGACGTGCTGGCAGAGATGGTGAGGATTCAAATTGTATATTGCTTTTCTCACCACAAGATGTAATGATAAACAAATTTTTGTTAGAAAGAAAAGATTTTAATAATGCATCGTATGAGGAGATAGAACTTATAAAAGGTAGAGATTTAAAAAGACTTAGAGCTATGGAATATTACTGTAAGATTACAACATGTCTTAGAAATTTTATTCTTGAGTATTTTGGTGAAAAAGTTTCAAAGCCTTGTGACAATTGTCAAAACTGTCACAAAGAGTTTCAAAAGATAGATATGACATACGAGGCAAAATGGATTATAAATTGCATTGCTGAAACAAAAGGAAGATATGGTGTTAATGCAGTTATTGGCACAGTACTTGGACTAGATAGAGCACGTCTTAGAGAGATGGGAACTACTGAGTACAAGTCTTATGGAAAATTAAAAAATTCTAATGAGGAACTTTTGAAACAGTTAGTGACCGAAATGATATTTGAAGGATATATTTCTCAAACAGAAGATAGATATGGAATTTTAAAAATAGGTGATATTAGTAAATTAAAAAATGAAGATGCGCATGTTTTTGTTAAAACTGCAGAAAGTACACTTATTTTTAAAGATGTCGAAAGCACTAATACTAAGTCTAAAGAGAAAGCTGCTAAAAAAACAGATTGCTTGACTAAAGCTGGATTCGAGTTATTTGATTTATTAAAGAAAGTAAGGCTGGAGATAGCACGTAAAGAGGCTTTGCCACCATATATAGTTTTTAGTGATAAGACATTAATAGATATGTGCGTTAAACTTCCAAACGATAAGTCGAGTATGCTTAAAGTGTCTGGAGTTGGTGAAGTTAAGTATGAAAAATATCTGAAGGGAAAAAACGGGACGATCCTTACAACG
>CAKMMH010000218.1 GCA_927798255.1 uncultured bacterium
TTATACTATTTTAGTTTCGAAAAATGATGGGTGATAAAATTATGTAATAATTTTAAATAGATATCTTGATAGGATTTAAAACGAAATATTTATCAAATTTTAATCTGAACTCTATATAATAATTTATGGTGGAGATGAGGGGACTCGAACCCCCGTCCAGAAAAGTTTCACACTATAGCTTTCTACATGTTTAGCTTTTGTTTTAAATTCGCCTTCTTATCTTCCAAAAACAAAATATAAAAAGACTAATTTAGCTAAATTTTCGCTTATAAAACGCTAAATAAATCTTATAAACTAACCTTCTAAATGATAAGCTAAATACGAAACCAAAGGTGGAGCTTCATATTAGCCGCCCTAGTGAAAATTCAGTAAGGCTAAAGTAAAAAAGTTAGCTCTTAAGCAGCAAGTGCCATAGGAGCGAAATCTTTTTTGTTTGCATTTAATTTTTTACGGCTTTTTTACTAGGCCAACCGTCCCTAGACATGCTTACTAAAGATTCATTCATTTCTGTCGAAACCAAAGCATCCCCATAAATTTGTTATACAAAAAAATCAATATAATATATCGTCTAATTATGATGCAAAAGTCAAGAAAAAAGTTAAAAAATTTGATACCTTGTTATTTTAAGGTTTTATATATAAACTTTTTGATATAAAAATAAGTTAATTTATAAGGTGATAAAATGGATTTTATTGTTAGTTCAAAAGATAAGGTTAGATTAATAAAAAAACTTTTAGACGAGAATGAATGTGTACTTGTATTTTTAAATACAGATAATAAAGACTTAGTAATCCCAGAAAATTTAAAGCAATCGGGTTCAGTAACACTTCAGATAAGCCTCCATTTCCAAGGAAATATGTTCTTTTTAGATAATGGAATTAAAGTTCAAATGATTTTTGATGTAGATTATGAAGATTGCTTCCTTCCTTGGAACTCAATCTGGGGAGCAAAAGGAGAAGATTCTCCAGATGCTAACTATTGGCTTGAAAGCATGCCAAGAGAGTTAAAGCAAAAAATTATTGATGTTGGCATGGAAAATGGAAGTTTAGAGCCTAGAAAAGAAGATTCTAGAAAAGAAGATTATGATGAGGAAGAACCAAGCAAGGCTAAGAAAATAAAGTTAAATTCATCTAAGAAAGTTAATGTAATTAGCAGTGATAGTAAAAGTCATATGAAGCTTATTAAAGAAGCTGTTAAAGAAACAAGTGATACAAAAGAAAATATAGAGGAAAATATAGGTAAAAATGATAGAAAAGATAAGAATTTAGATGGTAAAAGCGTTAAAAAAGAAAAAATCAGCATAAAATCGACAAAATACCCAAATTTTTCAATTATTAAGTAATAAAAGTTAAATATTTTCACTTTTAACATTATTTAAGACATGTTACACTTTTAATTAATTTATATTAATAATTTTAAGGTGTTTTATATGGTAACAATTGAAGTCTTTTATTCTTTTCAAAATTTATTTTGTTATTTAGCTCTAGATGAGATTTATGATCTTCAAAAAAATTATGATGTCGAATTAATTTGGCAACCTTTCTCTGCAAAGTCAGCAGGACAGGCAGTAGGCGTAGCAAATGTTAATCCTGATAAAGCGTCATACGTTATTGAAGATGCTAAAAGATATGCAAAGAATCATAGAATCCCACTAGAAATTCCTTCTTCTTGGCCAGGAGAAGAATTCGACCCAGTACGAGTAACTCGTGGCGCCATTGTAGCAAGTGATATGGGATTTTTAATGGAATATAATTGTAAAGTTTTCTATTACTGCTGGGGTCAAGGAAAAAATCCAAACACTGAAGAATTCTGGACAGAACTTTGCGATGAGATGGATGTTGAGATGGGAGATTTTGTTGCTAAACTTTCATCATCTGATGTTAGAGAGAGAGTTAAAGGGATTTTTAACAGAGGCAAGAATTTAGGTGTTTTTGATACACCAACATTTATTATTAACAAAGAAAGATTTGTAGGAATTGATAAGCTTTATCAAATTAGAGAAATTTTAGATAAAACAGCAAGAAAATAAGCTTTTTAAAAAATTGAGATAGTTTTTATGATTGCTATTGTATCTGATACACACGAAAATATACCTTTAATAAGAAAAGCTATAGATGTCATTAAAAGTAAAAATGTAGATTTAATCATTCATTGTGGCGATATGGTGTCTCCATCTACTCTTAAGGAGTTCGAAGGTTTCCCTTTTAAATTTGTTTTAGGTAATAATGATGGGGAAATTAAAGGGCTTACTATTTTTGCAGATAAGTTAGATTTCGAACTTCCAGCATTTTGGCTAGATTTTGAGTACAATCAAAAAAGGTTCTTAGTTATTCACGATGTAGAAGATAGGTATATACAAGAGAGAATCGAGGCTCAAGACTATGATTATGTGCTTTGTGGTCATACTCATGTAAGAAGAGATGAAAGAATCGGAAAGACTCATATAATTAATCCTGGGGCTTTAAGCTACAGGACTGTAACGCCAGGTTTTGCGTTTCTTGATGTTGAGAATGATAGGTTGGAATTTGTTGATTTGTAATGTTTATTAATTTTGATTATTTGAAATAATTAAGTGTAGTTAATTAACGTATTTTTTAATAGTGAGGTTATATGTCTAAAGAAATTCAAGATAATTTAAATATTTTAGATAAGAAAGATGATATGGCGTTATCTAATTTTGATAATGATACATCTTCCGATGTAAAAGAAATTGATGTTTCAAAGTTGCCTCCAAGAACGCTTGTTGAGCTTTTAACAATTAATGGTCAAACACATCTTTTAGATGCTATTAAAAAATGCCCAGAAGATAAAAGAGATGATTTTATAAAAGAGATAAATTCAATTGATTGGAGTTCATTAAAAAATGTTTTTACTCCTGTTGATATGACAAGTGCAAAAATTCAAATGAGTGAAGTGATTAGTTTAAA
>CAKMMH010000219.1 GCA_927798255.1 uncultured bacterium
AAGAATATGAATGAAGAAGAAATCGCTATACAGCTTAGATATTTAGACACACTAATAGATATCGCAACTGAAAATAGTTCAACTATTGTATTTCCACTTCCAGTTGATATTCTAAAGAAGTTAATGGCTAAGTAATAAAAAAAGAGATGTTTCTTGTGAGAAAATTTTTATTTTTCTTACAAGAAACTAACATAATAATTCATAAAAGAATATAACGATTGTAGAGAAATTCGTATCTTCACAGTAGAGAAGAAGCAGATAGCTATTTAAAAAATATCTAATAAATTTTTAATATATTTAACATAAGTTTTTTTCATGAAATTTGTCTTTTTTGTTTAAATTATGTATAAATTACCTTTAAAATTTATAAGATTTTAAAGAGATAGTTAAAACACATGTTAAGTATTAAAAGACAAGACATATTTTCATATAATTTACCACAGGATAAAATTGCACAGCGACCAGTGTATCCTTACGACAGTGCAAAGCTTTTAGTTTGTGATAAAAATACTAATATTGTTAAAGAAAGTGCTTTTTCTAATATTTCAGATTATTTGTCATGTAATGACTTAATTATTTTTAATAACACAAAAGTAATTCCTGCTAGATTTTTAGGGCATATTGAAAGAGAAGGGGAACTAGGGGCAAAAGCTGAAATTTTACTTCTTAAAAAAATTAATGAAAATTTGTGGGAAGCGTTAGGAAAACCATTTAAAAAGTTTAAGGCAGGAACAAAAATTATAGTAGATGAAAATCTATCTTTAAAAATTGAAAAAATTCTAGATAATGCAAAAGTCATAATTAGTTTTATAACTTATAACGAAAAATCAATTTTTGAAAAAGGCATTATGCCTATTCCTCCTTATATTCGAAAGGGTATTTCTGATAAACAAGATAGAGTTGATTATCAAACAAACTTTGCAAAGATTGACGGTTCTGTTGCAGCACCTACAGCTAGTCTTCATTTTACAAAGGGACTTTTAGAAAAGATTGAAAAAAAAGGTGTTAAAAAAGAGTTTATTACGCTTCATGTTGGAACACCTAGTTTTTTACCTTTATGGCAAAATGATGATGAAAGTAATAACGACATGAATGTTTCAGCACTTCCTGGTGAGGAGTTTTATATTTACTCAAAAAATGTAATTCAAAAAATTAAAGACACTAAAGAAAATGGAGGAAAAGTTATTGCAGTAGGCACAACTGTAATTCGCGCGCTTGAATCGATGGCATTAAATACTGATGGTGTAGATGGAGAATTTTATAGCACTTCATTATTTATTAGCCCTGGATTTGAGTTTAAATTTGTAGATACAATGGTTACAAATTTTCATCAGCCGGCAACAAGCCATATTTTACTTGTTCAGGCTTTTATGGGAAAAGATCTACTACAAAAATCCTATACTTTCGCCTTAGAAAACAACTTCCGCTTCCTTAGTTATGGAGATGGTATGATAGTAGGGGATGGAGTAATTTAGGAAAAACAATATGTCAGAAAAATTTCATAAATACACATTGATAAAAAATGATGGAAAGGCCCGTCTCGGAAGCTTTAGTACAATCCATGGCTCATTTGATACTCCAAATTTTATGCCAGTAGGCACAAAAGCTAGTGTTAAAGGAGTAGATCACGAAAGATTAAAAGAGATTGGTACTCAAATTACACTTGTGAATACATATCATCTTATGCTTCGCCCCGGAGAAAAACTTATAAAAGACTTTGGAGGAATTCATAAATTTTGCTCATGGGAGGGGCCAATATTAAGTGATAGTGGAGGATTCCAAGTCTTTAGTTTAAAAGGTATAAGAAAATTATCAAAAGAAGGCGTGGAGTTTCGTTCAGTTATTGATGGTTCTAAGCATTTTTTATCACCTGAAAGATCTATTGAAATTCAAGAAGCATTAGGCGTTGATATTGCTATGGCTTTTGACGAATGTCCGGATGGAAGATTAGAGTATGATGATGTTAAAAAATCACTTGATATTACCTTAGGTTGGGAAAAGCGTTCACTAGAAGCTAAACAAAGAGAAGAAACTGCGCTTTTTGCAATTACTCAGGGCGGAATGTTTAAAGACCTTAGAACGTATGCCATAGAGGAACTTTCAAAACTTCCATTTGATGGTTTTGCAATTGGTGGACTTAGCGTTGGAGAAGAAAAAGAACAAATGTATGACGTCTTAAGTTATCACCCACAAGATTTGCCACAAGATAAAATTAGATATTTAATGGGAGTCGGAACGCCAAGAGATATAGTAGAGGCGGTGCATAATGGGGTTGACCTTTTTGACTGTGTTATGCCAACAAGAGCAGGGCGCTTTGGAAGGGCTTATGTATCAGGAGAAGAAGTTTTTATAAATATTAAAAATAGCGCGCATGCTACTTCAAATGAACCTGTTGATAAGAATTGTGATTGTATAGCATGTAAAAGATATTCAAGAGCCTATATTCATCATTTATTTAAGGCGGGGGAAATGCTAGGTCCTATCCTCCTTAGTACTCATAATCTTGCTTATTACTTGAATTTAATGAAAAGAATTAGAGAAGCTATAAATTCTGGCAGTTTTGAAGCTCTCTATAGCGACGAATGTAAAAAGGCTAAATGGTATAAATAGTTATTTTTTTAATATCTTTACTTTAAGTCACTTTAAAAAAATAGTTAATTATGTATAATACTTGATATTTATTTTTTTTAGAATTATTAGGTATTTTTATGAAATATATAGTTAATTTATTTGTTTTAAGCTTGCTAGTGCCAGTTATGTCATTTTCGCAAGTAAATGATACTGCTACTCAAGCTTCAAAAAATCCATCAATGTTTCAGGCAATGATGAACATTCTTCCTTTATGTTTTATCGTTTATTTTATTTTTTATTTTTTTGTTACTCGTCCTCAAGAACAACTTAATAAA
>CAKMMH010000220.1 GCA_927798255.1 uncultured bacterium
CAGGTGTTGAAATGTTCAGAAAATTATTAGACCAAGCTGAAGCTGGAGATAACATCGGTGTTCTTTTAAGAGGTGTTCAAAGAGACGAAATCGAAAGAGGACAAGTTTTAGCTAAACCAGGAACAATTCACCCACACACAAAATTCAAAGGTCAAGTTTACGTATTAACTAAAGAAGAGGGTGGAAGACACAAACCTTTCTTCTCTAACTACAGACCACAATTCTATTTCAGAACAACAGACGTTACAGGTGTTATCACATTACCTGCTGGTACTGAAATGGTTATGCCTGGAGATAACGTAACAATGGATATCGAGTTAATCACTCCTATCGCTATCGAAAAAGGATTAAAATTCGCTATTCGTGAAGGCGGTAAAACAGTTGGTGCTGGTATTGTTGCTGAAATCGAAGGCTAATTTGAATATTAGATAAAAATTAAGAAGCATTCTTTTGAAGAGTGCTTCTTTTTTTGTTATTATAAAAAGTTTTGAGTACATACTTGGCTCGGTTTTGTTTTAATTGAAATTTATTCTGGGGATTGCTAGAATTTGATTTTAGATTTTCATTAAAATGTATTTGGTGTACTGTCGTAATTTGATTTTAGATTTTTATTAAAATGTATTTGGTGTACTGTCATAATTTGTTTTTAAATTTTCAACAAAGTTGTATTTAGCATTATTATAATTTACCATATAAAATTTATTTATTATATTGTTTGAATTTATTTTTTAGTTTGTTGTAAAAATTATATATATATTTATAAAAATCTCAAAAGTGTTTACAAAAAGTGTTGACAAAAGATAAACTTTTATGATATCTTATGGGAAAACAAATTTTTATAACACCTTCGGACTAATAGATAGGAGGTTGTATAATGGAGAAGCGGATTTTCAAGATTGCTGTGACTGGAGGACCGTGTGCTGGAAAGACTACTCTTCTGGACAAGATTCGCAGGGAAACGACTAGCATTTCTAACGTGAAGGTGTTTTTTGCAAAGGAAGCAGCCACTTTGATTAAGCATTGTGGCATCAATTTCATGGATGCGGGTGGTGACTCTACTTTTCAGGAACTGATTATTGAGCAGCAGGTTCTTGCGGAGGATAGGGCATTTCGGGTAGCCAATCGGTATTCTGAGAGCCATCCGGACACTAAGGTTATCATCATTTGTGATCGTGGTATCATGGATGGTGAAGCCTACTTCGATAGTCCGAGCGACTTTGCGAAGATTTTGCTTCGGTATTCTCTCACTAAGGAAATCGTTTACGCGCGTTATGATGCTGTGATTTGCCTTAGGTCCGCTGCTATTGGCGCGCGTGAATTCTATACTACGATGGATGGTACTCCGCGTGATGAAAGCATTGATGAAGCTGCGATGCTTGATAAGAAGGTTTGTGCAGCTTGGAAGGGACACGAGAAGTATACCGAGATTGACAATTCTTTCAAGTTCTACGAAAAGCTTGACAAAGCGATTAGCAAGATTTTTGCTGTTGCTAGTGTTGAGATTCCCAAGGAGATTTGCAAGAGGTATGTTGTTGAGACTCCCAATCTTTTCGAACTCGTCGGTAAGCGCAATTCCTCGCTTTTCGTTGATCAGACTTTTTTCCTCAAAGAAAGTGATGCGAATTCTGTTTCGGCGATTAAGATTAGGCGTAGTGGCGATAATCCTAATTATTTCCTGAGTAATCAGCGTTGGGATTTTGTGAAGAATCCCATCAGTAACGAAATGGTTGAAGCGGCTGTTGTTGATACTGTGTTTTGCATTGGTGAAAAGGAATTCATCAATTACTTGAAGAACGTTGACTCCTCGGTTAAGATCTTGGAGAAGATGACTTACTCTTTCTACATTGGAGCATCTGTCCATTGTGAAATTGACTTGTTCTTGTGCAATCAGAATCGTGCCTATCTTAAAGCTTACTTTGATGCTGACACGAAAGAAAATCGTGAGCTTATTGAGAATAGCTTTGAGATTGTGCGGGAAGTGACGTACAATAAGAGCTATTGTGAGCGTGAGATTGCCAGGACTGAGGGCGAAGTACTGAATAACTAGAAGTGTAGGTATGACAAATTAAAAGTATGACGTAGGAAAAGTCTCTATAAAAAGTGCGTGAAAATTGTGCGAACCTAGATTGTTAGACGAAAGTTTAGCAATTTGGGTTCGGCACAAAATTTCACGCATTTTTTTATAACGACTTATCTTATAATATAGATATACATTAAAAAATTAGTAGATATGTTAAAAAACATAAAAAGAATTTAAATTTTGCTTTGAAAAAATGTTAGTTGAAAAGTTTTATTTCCAAAAAACAAATTTTATTCAAATAAAAATTTACTACAAAATAAATTTAAATAAACTTTACTCTAAAAAAGAGATGTCATGATTTTCTAAATTTTTAACTGCATTTTTAATTTTCTTTCTTGCCTCTTCGCCTGTTTCTGAATGTTGTACATATTCTTTCAATTTGCCTTTTACTGCAGGGTCAAGTGTTGAATAAAAATCCATTGCATATTCATTCATGCCTAGAGACATTGCAAGTCCGATAGGTAATTCTTTATAAAAATCTGGTTTACTCATCTTATAACCTTCTTTCATAATAATTTGCACAGAAAAGCTTAGGCTTCGGTGCTATTTTAGTTAGTATTTCTATTTATTTCCTAAAATATGCAAAAAGCGTGTTATAAAATTGATATGCCCATTGCCAAATAGATATGGGAAAAATCAATATAACACGCTATTAAATATTTAAATTATTCGAAATATCGAATTCTTTCTTGTTGGGTAAAAACTTTAATTGCCTATTTTCCCAGGATATTTCGGGGGATCACACGAATTTAAGTTACGATAAAGTTGCTCGGCATAAGAATAATCTTTCCGATGTACTCGGAAGACAAAC
>CAKMMH010000221.1 GCA_927798255.1 uncultured bacterium
TGAATTTTGAAACAAGAAATCACTTTGATTAATAATTATCAAATCATATATTGCTTTAAGCCTTATTAATAATTTATAGAAAGAAAAATTTACATCATTATAACGCATAGATATTATTGGAACTGAAAAGAAAGGTAATGAAATATTATGAATAAGGTTAATATTTAGTAAATATAAACATATAATTGGAATTGCAAAAATTAAAAGAATAAATATACATAAAAAAGTATGCAAACCAAAAATCTTTTTTTTAAATAATTGATTTTTTCGCATTATATAAATGTATAAATGTGTTATTAAAAATGGCAAAACAACCCATGGCGCAGCGTAGGTATAAAATGTTAGTCCAAAAAATATCATTGATAGGTATAGATAAATTTTCCTCTCAGTTGATTTTACAAGAAAATATATGCTTATTAGTAAAAATCCTGGGAAAAAATTACAATCAAGTCCCCATCTAGACATCATAACATGCCATGGAACTATACTTAAAAGAAAAAGTGCAACTAACCCTACATCTTTTCCTCTAACTCTAGAAACTAGTAAATAAAAGACAACTAGTGAAATACATCCTAATATCGCTTGAGGAAGCCTTATAGCAAGTGGCGTTAAATCAAGAAGCTTTATAAATGGCATCATCGACACATTTGGAAGCAAACTCATCCCCGCACCCCAAGTTTTTAAATAAACTGGAAAATTTGGATATCCTCTTGAATCGTGTCCATAGTTTAGCATTGACCAAGCTTCATAACCACCATACGCTTCATCTTGATTAAGAGCACCATTTCCTGGAATATCGCCTAACCCTATTAACCTTGCTAAAAAACCAATACATAGTGTAATTATCACACATAATTTATAAAAATTATTATTTCTAAAAATCATACTATAAACTTAATAAAAATTTTTCTCTATTATCTTTATACATAGTTAACAAGTAACGCGATTAAATCTTCTTTTAAGTATGTTTTTTTATCTATTAAAATGCGAGTTCCTAGTTTTTTATCTAGAATATTATTTAGTATAAAGCTTTTAAACTAAGATGCTAGTCTTTTATTCTTTCCTATCATTTTAATATCTGTGAGATATGGCACGCCATCTTCTTTAATTATTAAAATTAACTTTTTTTAGCGACTAAATTAAAATCCTATTTTACTTTTGTATCCAAAATAAATTTAAGACTTTATAATTTCTAATTATTTCAATATATTACAAATTTCTTCTTTAAATTCTAATGCTTTCTTTTCTGGTACTTTTAAAACATCTGCTATCTCATTAACATCTGCATTCTTTATATTCTCAATTGTCTTAAAATGAAGTAAAAGTTTCTTTTTTCTTTCTGGGCCTATGCCTTTTATATCATCAAGGATTGAATGCTGCGCTCTTTTTTCTCTACGTTCTCTATGATACGTTATCACATTTTCATGTGCAGCATCCCTTACCCTTTGCATAAAAAAACTTAAATTATCATGCATTGAAAGCTCTATTGGCTCATCCTGCCCTTCTAAAAAAACTCGCTCTGGTTTTAAATGAGATGTCCTAAATTTTGCAAGTGCTACAATATCTATATTTAATTTTAGCTCATCTCTTGCCTCAATGGCTTTTACTAATTGCTTATCCCCCCCATCTATTACTAATAAATCTGGCAAATCACTTTCTTCTATTCCTCTTTTTAAACGTCTATAAACCACTTCATAAATTGACTCAAAATCATTTTGACTTTCATTTTTCACAATATATCTCTTATAAAGATTCTTCTTTGGAACGCCATTTTTAAAGACAACAATGCCTCCCACAATATCAGAAGATTGTAAGTTTGAAATATCAACACACTCAACTTGTTTTGGAAATTTTCTTAAATTAAATTTTGCTTTTAACTCTTTTGCGATCTCTCTATAAATTTCATCTTGCTCAAAAAATTTCTCATACGCTTTCTTTGCGTTTATTTTTGCTAAATTTAAGATTCTAAACTTTTCGCCTTTTTTAGGATTAGTAATTTCTACACTAACCCCATAAAGTTTTTTAATGACTTTCTTTATAAAATCATAATTTTCACATTCTATACTTACAATCAATTCTTCTGGAAGTCCTGAAATATTTTCATAATAATCAAGTACTGTGTTTTCTAAAAGTTCTTCATCAGAAAGTGAAACATTTTCTAATTTAAAATTTCTTGTGTTTATTATTTTTGTCCCTTGCGTGCTCATTACACATAAACTTACATAATTATTATCTCTATAAAATGAGAAATAATCTTTTAGTTCAGCCCTATGAGAATGAACATGAATATTTTTTTTGTAATCTTCTAAAATACTAATTTTATCTCTTAACGCCATTGCATTTTCAAATAAAAGATTTTTTGAACACTCGTTCATCTTTTCTTTTAATTCTTTTAAAACCTCGCTTGTTTTTCCTTCGATAATTTTTATAGCTTGTGATAAATATTCCTTGTATTCTTCTTTTGAAATCAAATTTTTACAAGGTGCAAGGCATCTTTTAATTTGATACTCAAGACAAGGCCTTACTCTATTTTTAAAACTAGCATCCGAGCAAGTTCGAAGTGGAATAATTTCTTTTATAAGCTCAAGCACTTGTTTTAATTTAAAACCTTGAGAAAAAGGCCCAAAGTAGAGAGTGCCATCATTTTGAATTTTTCTTACAGTTTCAATCTTTGGAAAATCTTTATTTATATCAATTCTTATACTTATATAAGCCTTATCATCTTTAAGCATAATATTATATTTTGGCTTATGCTCTCTTATTAGTTCTCTTTCAAGTAAAAGTGCTTCTTCCTCATTTGATGTAATAATATAATGAAGAGAGGCTACTTTATTTCCAAGAGACTCAACCGGTACCC
>CAKMMH010000222.1 GCA_927798255.1 uncultured bacterium
AAATTGTGTCCAAAAAGAAAAAAAATATAAAAAAAGCAATACATTTAATTGACATTTATATGTATTCAATTACATCATGTTTCGCTTTTATTATTTTATAATTAATATAATAATTTTACCATAAGTTATCTATTTTTGTTAGTTATTCATGTAACTAATTAATTAATTAAATTAATCAATGTTATTTTGTTAATATTTTTATTTTTATTCTAAAAACATATTTAAACTTTTACCACACCGATTACTCCTTTATAACCATTTTCACCTCTTTTTTCATAATTTTCTAAATGCTCCTTCAAAAGTCGCTCGAGGTCCTCACCCGCATTTGCTTTGCTTCCATTTACAGTGTTAACAGGGAACATTTTTAATCTTTTCAAAACCTGAACGTAATTTCTTGGAACACCATCATAAGAAGTCCATTTATAGTCTTCTGGCTTAAATTTAGGAGCTCCGTCTGCGTTTTCTTCTTCTGGCGGTTGCTCTTCAGGTGGCTGTTCCTGATTTTCTTCGGCGCCTTCGGCGCCGTCTACATCAAGAGGGTCTTTTTGCACAACTTTTTTTGGTTTTTCAATTACAAGTTGAATTGCTTCTTCATCTTCGACTTCTTTTATTTCTTTTGAGGTAATTGCGATGAATGCAGTGAGGTCTCCGAGTTCCATTGTGTTTTTTAATTCAAAAAGAGGAAGATTGAAAGGAAGTTCGTTTTCAGGAAGAAGATCGTAATTAAGATACCCAGAAAGAAGAATAAAATTACCACTTTTTTCTATTTCTTTATAATGCTCATTCGCGTATTGAAGGATAATTTGATTCACTAAACTAGTTTCAAAATGAATTGGATTATACTTATAATAGATATATCCATCAAAGTAAAGTTTAAATCTATATAATTCATTTGGATTATATGTTCTTAAAATTCGATCAATTTTAGTTGCATTTTCACTAGATATTAAAGGCTTAGAGATTTTATGTTTCTCATAAAGCATTTTTTCAAGTTCATCGCTTTGTTCGATTAAACTTGAAAAAGGTAAATATTTTTTCATTCCTCTTTCATTTGACATACTTAAATTATAGTGACATGCTCCCACCACTTATAGAAGTGGGGGCTTCTCGCTCAAGGATTCTTTTGAATCCAGTGTCAACGAGCTAACTGGCAATGTCCTTGCCTTTAATATATCAAGTCCTTTGTTTAGGATATTGATACTTGCATTATGATCTCTATTATGGGAAGATCCACATTTAGGACATACCCATTCTCTTATGGACAAGTCCTTAATATCTTTATTTTGGTATCCACAACATGAACATACCTGACTGCTTGGAAAGAAAGTAGGTACTTTGATTATATCTCTTCCATACCATTTTCCCTTATATTCAAGCATGCTAACAAATTTAGACCAAGAAGCATCTGCAACAAAAAAAGACAATGTTGAATCTTGTTCCATTTGTTTTATATCTAAATCTTCTAATGATATTACTTGGTTTTCGTTAATATATTTAGAAGATAATTTATGCAGAAAATCATTTCTTTGATTTCTGATATGATGATGAAGTCTAGCAACTTTAATTCTTTGTTTATCACGATTTTTGCTATCTTTCTTCATATGAGATAGTTTTCTTTGTTCAACTTCAAGTCTTACTAATGATTTAGATAAATATTTTGGATTATTTATTTTATTAGAATCACTATCGACAATATAAGATTTAATACCTAAATCTATACCTACACTTTTATTTGTTTTAGATTTAGGTTCTATATTCTCTTCAACAAGAATTGATACGTAATATGTGTTATCACATTCTTTAGAAACAGTAACTGTTTTTATTACACCTTTGAACTTTCGATGCATCTTAATTCTAACATTCTTAATCTTTGGTAATGAAATATACTTATAATCTTCACTTAGATAAACAGTACCATTTTGATTATTTGTTGAATATGATTGTTTATTCCTTTTTGTTTTATATTTAGGAAACTTGTTTTGCTTTCTAAAGAATGCCTTAAATGCTTTATTTCGGTTTAATTGAGCATTTGATAAAGCAAGAGAATCAACTTCTTTTAAGAATTGAAATTGCTCTTTATATGAAGCTGGAGTAATATCTTTATATTCCTTTTTCTCTTTATATATCTTTATCATATCATCAAGAGACATATTATAAAATAATCGTACACAGCCAAAAGTTTTTGCAAAGAAATTTCTTTGTTCACGATTTGGATATATACGATACTTATACGCTCTTTTTGTTATCATGTTTCATTCCTTGTGTTTCAATATATTCTTTAATAACTTCAATAGAAGTTCCCCCTGTAGATAATAAACAAAAACTTTGACTCCAGAAGAATTCTTTATATAACTTTTCTTTAATAGATGGGTATTCCTTCTTTATCAATCTAGAAGAACATGATTTATAAGCATTGATGAATTTAGATATATTAGTATTTGGATGACTTCTAAATAAAATATGCACATGATCAATATCGTGATTCCATTCTTCTAAATCAATATGATAGTTTTTAGAAACATAACAAAATATATCTTTTAGTCTATTAGAAATAGAATCATTTATTACTTGCTTTCTATATTTAGTAACAAGAATTAGATGATAATATAGGCTGAATACTGAGTGGTTATTTGAATATATTTTCATATAAATATTATAAACCATATACTATGTATATGCAATACAACATATTCAATTGAAACAAACTTAATACTGAATTGAGACAATAATGGGATTTGATGTTATTGATTCTTTGTTTTACCTAATTCATCCCCTACTTACAGAAGGTAGGGGACTTCTTAGGAAGTAATGTTAA
>CAKMMH010000223.1 GCA_927798255.1 uncultured bacterium
ATTTTTGAACATTTTTTTGTTAATAAAATTTTAAAATCATACACAAATGAAGGGTTAGATTATGATTTTAATGTTTTCTATTACAATGGAAAAGATAAGTTAAAAAAAGATGGAGACTCATCAAATCAAGCAGGCGAGATAGATTTAATTATATACGAAAATGGCACTCTATATCCTATAGAAATAAAACTCACCTCATCTCCAAAAGCCAATATGACATCAGCATTTAAAGTGTTAGATAAAGTGCCAGAAACTCAACGTGGCATGGGAGCAATCATTTGCCTAATCGACAAGAAAACTCACCTTAGAGAAAATCTTGTGGCACTTCCTATAGAATATATATAGCTAAAAAACCATATTGCAAGTATTTACCTTTTAGCTTAATACTTATATTTATGGAAAATAATATACTTAAAAATAGAATTCAAAAAATTAGAAAAGAACTTTTAAAACAATCAAAAGGTGCTGTGCTTTTATTATCAAGTAAGCCTGAAATTATAAACACACGCGACCTTACATTTGATTATAAACAAGACACAAATTTTTATTACTTTACAGGTTCTCATATTAAAAACACACTTGTGTTAATTAAAGCAAACGAAGATGAGCCTTTAGTTTTATCCCCACACCAAAGCAAAGAAGAAATTTTATGGCTTGGAGCAAATGAGTCCCCTAAAAATTTAGCAAAAAAAATTGGTGGAAAATTTATTGAGTGTGATTTAAAAGAAGAAAGTGTGTTTAAATATTTAAAAGGAGCTGATACTCTTTTTTATAGTTCTTATGAGTATTCACTATCAAATAAAATTGCAAAAAAACTTTTAAAAGAAAATACAAGCACTCTTGAAAGATATAAACTTCCATATAAATTAATTAACCAAGATTTTTTAATTGCCCCTTTAAGACAAATTAAAGAAGCAAGCGAAATTGAAAATATCAAAAAGGCAGTAAATATTACGTTAAATTCAATTAAGGAGCTAGAAAATATTTTACGCCCAGGGCTTACAGAGCTTCAAATTAAAAACTTTCTTGAAAATGAATTTAAAAAACAAGGCGCTCTTATTGCATTTGACACAATTGTAGCAAGCGGAAAAAATGCAGCAACTCTTCATCACACATGCTCAAATAAAGTGCTTCAAAAAGGCGAAATGCTTCTTTTAGACTTAGGTGCAGAATATAATATGTACGCAGCTGATATTAGTAGAACACTTCCTGTTTCTGGTGCTTTCTCCCCTCTTCAAGAAGAATTAGTAAAAGGGGTTAAAAAAGCACAAAATGCTGCAATTAAAAAAGCAAAATCAGGTATTACTTATGGCGATTTCCAAAAAGCAGCAGATTTAGAAATTATAAAACTTTTAAAAGAATTAGGAATTTTAAAAGGAACAGAAAAACAAATCTTAGAAAAAAATCTTCATAGAGAATATTTTCCTCATAGCATTGGACACTCTCTTGGGCTAGATACTCATGATACAGGAAGATTGTTTAAAGATACAGTACTTAAAAAGAACATGGTCATAACTTGCGAACCTGGTATTTATTTTAGTAAAAAGATTAAAAATATTATGCCACTAGGAATAAGAATTGAAGATGATATTCTTATTGGAGATAAGGAAAGTAAGGTAATAGGATAAAGTTTTTAAAAAGAAATATTTTTTATGATGCAAGAATTATAACCTAAAAAAACTTATTATAATAATATCATTATTGAAACAAAGAGACTTATTTTACGTAACTTAACACTAGATGATTCAGATGATGTTTTTAAGTGGTGTGGCGACCCCGATGTTACAAAGTTTGTAAGTTATAACACATATAATAATACTAATGAAGTTAGAGAATATCTTAAGTGGGCAATATCTGAAAATTAAAATCCAGATCATTTAATCGCAGGAGTAGTAACAAAAGCTACAAATGAATTAATAGGAAGATGCACTATATGTTACGAAAAAGATAGAGATATCTGGTCTATGAGATACACCTTTAGAAAAGATACTTGGGGACATGGTTACGCTACAGAAGCTATGCAAGGTCTTATAGATTACATTAAAAAATTTAGGACAATGAGAGGAATTGAAGGATGTGTTGTAAGCGAAAATCCTGGAAGTCAACGTGTACTTGAAAAATTAGGAATGACATTTCTTGAGGACGTTACACTTTCTAAAATAGATGGTAGTCAAACCTTTAAAGGAAAAAAATTTCAAAGGATATTTTAGCAATCGTTTTTAAAAATAAAAAAAGAACAGACGATCTTTAAAAAAGTATCATCTGTTCTCCGTAATTTTGCTGGATTCAGAATTATTTATGAAATCCAGAGAGTTGCTTTTCGCCAAGTGCTCCTGCTTGCCGCAATTCATGAAAATGCTCAAGTGTTACAAGAACTATTTCAAAGCTTTTGAGTTTGTTACCGAAGGATTCAATTCGGTCAACATTCTCATACACAAAAAATCCTTCTTGCTTGTCGTTCAGAAAACCTGTCTTAAGCTTCCCATCAACCTCAATTCCATAAAGCTGAGGGGGCCGTCGACGAAATTTGAAACGTCCATAAAACTTAGGAAACTTGTATTTCCCGTTTTTTGCTCGAAGCAGCAAGACATATTCAATATTAGGTTGATTCTTAAACGAAAGCTTGATAAAACACTTCCGCTGTTTCATATCATCCTTTCAAGAACATAGTTAAAACGAGCGTGAAAATAACTAAAAATTAATTTTATCATGTAGTTGAAACTTAATAAATATCCTTTCTTATTTTTAAGTAGATAAATGTGAAAAACGCGGAATTTTTCAATGCATCCTCCCTGTTTTTAGGGGGCGAG
>CAKMMH010000224.1 GCA_927798255.1 uncultured bacterium
GTATGTTAGAATATTTTAGGAAAAAGGCTTAAAATAGTTATTCCTATTTGATTTTCTTGGTAAGATATAATAATATTTGCACATATCGTTCCCTAACAACGGGAGTTAGTTACATTCATTGTCCCACAACACAGAAAGGGGTTGACGTGAGTTATGAAAATTATGAAGCGTTTCAAGATGATGATGATCTGTTTCGAAAAATTGATCGAATCTTGAAAGAGGAGACGACTGGACAGGGGAAGGAAGAGCGTTCGTCGCTTTCTCTACAGGACCGATTAAAAGTCCTTAGGAAGAGAATCAAGCTTGTAGAAGATAATCTGGTTGGGTTAGAAGCCTACATTGATTATCTTTTGTTTGATGTCGAAATACTCGAGGATAGTTGTAGGGCAAACGTTAGTAAAGATGATGCTCAAGGACGTCGTGAAGATTTGCAAGAAGTTCAAAAGCTTCATAGGGAGCGGGTAGAGCTCCACGATCAGCTCGCCAATGTCCTTATGGCACTCAAAGAAGAAAGGAAAAGCGTCTCTGAGGTGATTAAAAAAGGTTGATATATGTGGGGCGCTACTTACGATTATTTGTATGTAGCGCTCATTTTTTCCAACTTTAAATTTTCCAATATATTTCAAAGTCTTGAAGAATTCTCACTCAAAGTGTAAACTAAACTTATTGTTTTTTTTTATAATATTTTTAGGGAAGTAAGTAAGTTCAATGGCCAATTTAAAATTTGAAAATGTATGTATCGATTCGTATGCAACAGAAATCCCAGAAGATGTCGTAAAGACAGATGATGTTGAACAAGAATTAAAACCAGTGTACGAAAAATTAGGAATACCTTTTGGTTCTTTAAGACGCATGAGCGGAATTCAAGAAAGACGTCTTTGGAATGCTGCGACTTGCCCAAGCGAAGGAGCAATAAAAGTTGTAAAAAAATTGTTAGAAAAAACTAATATTCCTTTAGAAGATATTGGTGCTCTTTTCAGTTGCTCTGTAACTAGAGATTTTTTTGAGCCTGCAATTTCCTGTGTCGTGGCACACGAAATAAAATTACCAGAAACTGCGTGGGTTATGGATATTTCAAATGCTTGCATAGGTTTCTCTGATGGAATGCTTATGCTTGCCAATTTAATTGAACAAGGTATCGTAAAAGCAGGTATCGTAGTTTCTTCTGAAAATATGCGTCCAATCTTAGATAACTGTAATAAAATTATGCATGAGGGAAAGCTTGAAAGAGAAGAAATGTTAAAAATGTTTCCTGTGTATACATTAGGTTGTGGAGCTGCAGCAATTCTTTTAACGCATAAAAGCATCGCAAAATATAAAGGAAGAAGAATCGTTGCTTCTGCTGTTCATTCGGCAACTCAGCACTCAGAACTATGTAAAGGAAATGGTGATTATTGTACTCTTATGGGGCATCAATTTTTAACACCAGTTATGTATACAGATTCTTCTTTAATTCCATGTGCTGCAAAATTAGGAGGACGTACTTGGCCAGATCTTTCAAAAACTTGTGGTTGGAAAAAAGAAGATGTTGATCATGTAATTTGTCACCAAGTTGGAAAGCAAGTTAATAAAGCTTTTTACGAAACAATGGGGCTTGATTACGAAAAAGAATTTACAACTTATCAAAGATACGGAAATACAGTATCTACTGCAATGCCAATAGCATTTTTTACTGCGATAGAAGAACTTCCTATAAAAGAAGGGGCAAAAATTGTATTAACTGCTTTTGGAAGCGGACTGAACGCAAGATTTACGGCGGTTGAATGGTAAAAGTTTTTTAGGTAAGGATTAAATGGTTTTTAAAGAAAAGTCACCACTAAAGTATGAATCGCACTTTATAGATATTCAAGGTTATAAAATGCATTATCTAGATGAAGGACAAGGTGAGGTTGTCCTTTTGTTGCATGGAAATCCTACTTGGTGCTACTACTACCGTGATGTTATCGAAAAATTAAAATCAAATTTTAGAGTTATTGCTCCCGATTTTATCGGAATGGGACTTTCAGATAGACTTCCTAAAGGCGTTTATCTAAAAGCCAAAGATAGAATGAAGCAATTAAATGAGTTTTTAGATAAATTAAAAATAGATAGATTTTCAGTTGTAATGCATGACTGGGGTGGACCTATCGGAACAGGTATGATGGCAAAAAGAGCCGATAAAATAAATAAGATAGTTTATCTAAATACTACTTTAACCGAAACTGAAATTTTGCCAAAGATGATTAAAAAAGCCGCAAGCCCTGTGATCGGTAAAATTATAACTCGTACAACAATGCGTTTTTTAAAATGGATGACAAGTTTTGGTGTTGTAAAAAAATTAAGTAAAGAAACATGCAGAGGTTATTATTATCCATATAAAACAAAATTTAGACGAGAAGCTATTTGGGGATTTGTAAAAGATATTCCTTTTGACGAATCACATCCTACATATAAAGAAATGTTTAGTTTAGTAGAAGGTGTAGAAAAACTTCAAAATGTTCCTGTAAAAATTATTTGGGGATTAAAAGATCCGTGCTTTCATATAGGAATGTTAAATAAGGTAATAAGATTATTTCCTAAAGCAGAAGTTATGGAAATTTTAGATGCAGGACATTTGGTTTTAGATGATGCAAAAGACACGGCAATCCCTGCAATAGAAGATTTTTTAATTAATGGCCCAAAGAAAAAAGAAAGCTTGCAAGGCGAACAAATAGAAAATCCACTTGTAAGTAATTTTATAAATTATGCAAGATTAAATATAAGACAAGATGCAATTATAGAAAGCTCATTTAA
>CAKMMH010000225.1 GCA_927798255.1 uncultured bacterium
GTCATAAAAGTATTTAGTGATGAACTTTCTAACCCTGACAAACTTATTCATGAATATCAAGAAAATGGTGAGCTGGATTTACAACATCTGTGTACTGGATATTGGTTTAGTCCAATATTTGAACAATATGTTCTTGCTGCAAGTGATAATGAAGTCGCGGAGTTTAGCAATCTTGCAAAACAAATAAGAGCTTTTGCTGAAAACAAGGATAAATTAAAGGACCAAGAGAGGACTTTTGTTAAAAACAAATATATATCATATGCAGCAAAAAATAGCGATCTGTTATTAGATGATGATGAATTCAGTAAGTTAACTAGTGTTGGAAGCGAAGAGGTTAATTTCTTTAAAAATTATACTAAAGAAGAAAGAGAAGCTTTTGTCATTCTTAGTAAAAATTTGATAGATAGAGCAGCTCGTGCTGGGGCAGGTATTATCTATTCTTCGATAGCTGATAAATTAGATAATTTTTCCTTTAGAAATCAAAACATTACGATTGCTCTAGATAGCTCAATGTGCGTATATATGTTCGAATACTACAGCAAATTAAGAAATTATCTTAATGAATTGATTGATGGAAGGTTAACTAATGATGATTTTTCTAATGGTAAAAATGTAAAAATCGTGTTACTATCGGATAAAGATTATAAGTTGACCGCTGACAAAAGAATTACAGTTCCTACTGTTGGTGGTTTGTATTCATTAATGGATTTTTAATTTTATAAAATTTAATACTTTTTTAATCATAATATAAAGTACAAAATATAAAGGTTGTGCACTAGAGTTTTTTGCGCTTTTTAAGGATCTTTGAAGGGATTATGTTACGAAGTAATAATATTTTAAAACTTGTTGAGTCTGAAAGTTATTATGAGAGTGACATAGATCTATTAAATGATAATAAAGGCGTTCATTCTTTGCATAACCTTTATCTAAGTCTAACGAAACTTTATCCTTGTATAGCTAGTTATTTCATAAAAAAATATTCTCACAAAAATTCTATCGTATTAGATCCATTTTGTGGATTTGGGACAATTTCGCTTGAGGCAATATTAAATGGTCGTATAGCATATGCTAGTGATTTAAATAAACTTGCATTAAGAGTTACAAATGCAAAATTAAATCCTATAAGTTTTGCAGAGCTTGCGCTTGGAATTCAGCTAGTAGATGTTAAAAGATTGGTAAGACTTGGCGATTTTGAGCAATATTTTGCACCATTTTATGATATTGATACTTATAAAGAGATTTTAGCTGTAAAAGAGTATGTACAAAATAATAGATTTACTGATTCTCAAAATTTAGTAAATTTCATTGAAGTTTTGATGCTTTCAATTTTACATGGTCCAACAAGTGAGTTTCTTTCAACTCCAACTTATCAAGATGTATCGATTTCACCTGAAAAACAGCATCAAATTAACGTAATTCACAGACTTACTCCTGAAAATAAGCAAGTGATTTCAAGGTTATTAAAAAAAGCTTCAAGTGTGTTAGTTGATCATTTGCCTAGTACGGTTTTAGATGTTATTTCACAAAGTAAGTGTTTACTTAATGATGCTAGAAATTTATCTAAGATTTCATCTTCTAGTGTTGATTTGATTTTAACAGAACCTCCTCTTTTTTATGATACGGATTTTACCACTAAAATGTGGTTAAGAAATTGGTTTTGTAATATTAATAACAAAAATGAAGATTATGATTTTTTTGATGAAGAATCTTGGCTTGATTTTATGAATGAAGCATTAATGGAATTTGCAAGAGTGCTAAAGCCAGGAAAAAGAATAGTTTTAATTTTACGTGATAACTATAATAAGCGAGAGCTTAATACGCATAAGCTTTTAAATGAGCTTATCCATAATCAATTATCAAGATATTTTGTTTCAGAAAAATGTTTAATAGAAACAAAACCATTTGAAATTAACAAAGAAGACTATAATTTATATAAATACCTTGTAATAAAAAGAATATAGTTAATATATCGCAGGATAGTTGATTGCGTATTAAAACGAGGTTTTAACTTTCTCTTAAATCATTTTCTCTTACTAAAATAAAAAAACCTACTAGTCTAAAAATAGCATCATATTGTAGTATGTTGTTGTGACTATTTTTGAAAATAGTAGCTAGAGTTGTATGCTTTTAATTACAATTTTAGATTGTTTTTTAAAAAGGAAAAGTTTGTATGAGTTATTTATTTGAGGTTAGTTGGCAAGTTTGTAATAAATTTGGTGGTGTTAGTACCGTTATATGTTCAAAAGCATATGAAGCAATAAAAGAATATGGGCAAAAATATTTCTTATTTGGACCTCTTCTTGATGAAAACCAAGATTTCATTGAATGTAAAAATGATGAATATGCTGAAGTTAGAAATGTATTAAATGATATAAGTTTACATTATAAACTTGGTAAACTTAACATCGAGGGTGAAAAACCTCTTGTTATCTTAGTTGATTATAAAAATCGTTATGAAGTAAACAAACTTTTGTATAGTTACTGGAAAGATTTTGGTATTGATTCTTATGGTTGTCAGTGGGATTTTATTGAGCCTGCACTTTTTGGAACTGCTGTAGGAGAAGCAATAGTAGCACTTTATAAAAAACTTGTAACACCTAAACAAGATAATGCTATATTACATTGCCATGAGTGGAGAGCTGCTACAACTTTACTTTATGTTAAAAAATACTTATCAGAAATTGGTACAGTTTTCACACCACACTCTACAACTCTTGGAAGAGTGCTCGCTAATAAAACTAATGATCTTATTAATGAAATAGACAATATTA
>CAKMMH010000226.1 GCA_927798255.1 uncultured bacterium
CCATTAAGACAATCACTAGAATCCGCAAAATCATGTAATATTTTTATTTGCTTATCATGTATCATTGCATCTCTAAAGGTATCTAATCCCTTTCCGCCTGTCATCCATCTTGACGGAATTATCATCGTTATGTATCTAGGATTTAATTTTTTCGCTTGATTTATAAAAAGTTGATATATCGGTTTAGCACTTGCTTGCGCTCCACCATCACTTAACTGATATGGTGGATTTGAAATAATAACATCAAATTTCATATTAAATATATCCTCTAAATTTTCTGTATGAATAAATTCATATGCATGAGATTCAAGTTCAGAACTTCTATCATATTGTTCTTTAGCAGCACCACAATATTTACAACAACCACCTTCCCATATATGTTTTATTTGCTTAAATCGAATATTACCTTGTGCATCATCAAATTGTGTTACTGAGTATTTTCCATTAGGATATTTACTACAATAAACACTTCTTCTTGATAGCAAACTTGTAAGCTCTGTTATTGCAATTCCAAAAAGTTGCTTATGAAATATATGATCTATTCGTTCTTCTAAATCTGGTATTTGCCTTTCTAATCCTTTTATTAGTCTTTTTGCTATTTCTCTTAAGAACACACCTGACTTACAAGCAGGGTCAAGAAATGTAGTATCTGGATTTTCAAAAAGCGAGCTTGGGAGCATATCAAGCATATCATTAACAATATTAGGTGGAGTAAAAACTTCATCATTTGATAAATTAGCTAAGCAACTTAACACATCGGGATTATGTATCGCTTCTAATAATCCATTATCACTCATTTTCGCCTAGCCTCCTATAACGACACTTATATTCTCGTATAAAATACTTCTCATCATCTTCTTCATCATCAAAATCAAAAATTGACATCTGTTCTTTTTCTTTATCTTCTTTAATTGAATTAATAGTTAAAAGCTCTGCAAATGCGTAATCTTTCCTATAAATGAAGGCATCGTTTCTTGGGAATGACCACTCAGAGAAAATTATAGGTTCAGATGTATCATGTTGATTTTCATCAACACAACGTAAACTTAACGCATTACCACACACGATATTAAGTGAAAGGATAAATCTTGCAGCTCTTCTTGTTTCATCATTACATTCTTTTTTGCAAACTGTCCTGTATGCCTCATCCCAAATTAAAAAAAGACGCTCTCTACAAGCCATACAATTATCTAAAAGAATATCCACACCATAAATACTACCAAGAGCAAGAAGAGAATTTCGTTCCCAATCATAAGGACTTTTTGAATATTTGTTTGTTACAACTTTAAGTTTTCTTTCTATAATTTCTGCAAGAAAATTTCCATCTCCACAAGCAGGTTCAAGAAAACGCGAGTCAATTCTTTCAGTTTCATCTTTAACTAAATCACACATAGCCTTCACTTCTCTAGTTGAAGTAAACACCTCACCATGATTTGCTACACGCTCTCTTGATTTAATTTGCACTTCAGACATTTAGAAAAACACCACAAAAAATTTAAACTATCAAAATGTTTACTTTTTGATAGTTAGAGTATTTTTTGATATTTTTTGTCTTTTATAATGAGAAAAGTAAGTAATACATTGATTTTTAAGGTCATAAATGTAAAATATTTAACGTAAATAGGTACTATCAAAAAGTAAACTTTTTGAAAATCTAAATTTATTCATTTTTCTCTATCATCTTAATCTCTTTAAGCCTTCTATAAAAAGTTGCTTCCGACATATCTAAATGATTCAGAAGCGTTTTTAGCGAAATTTGTTTTTTCTTCCAATATTTAAGTAACATATAAAAATTATTAGGTAACTTCTTTATAGGCCTTCCAAATTTTACACCTCTTAGTTTTGCAGCATCGATTCCTTCCTTTTGACGTTTTTTAATATTTGTTCTTTCAGACTCTGAAACAAAAGATAATATTTGTAAAACTAAGTCTGAAATAAAAGTACCTAAAAGATCTTTATAAGTTCTCGTGTCTAAAATTGGCATATCAATTACACAAATATCAACTTTCTTCTCTTTCGTTAAAACTCTCCATTCATTTTGTATTTCTTGATAATTTCTTCCAAGCCTATCTATACTTAATATATAAAGCACATCACCATTTTTTAATTTTCTCATTAACTTCTTATATTGCGGCCTTTCAAAATCTTTTCCCGATTGTTTATCAATATAGATATTTTTAGCCAAAACCCCATTTTTATTCATCGCAATTATTTGTCTTGCTTCGTTTTGGTCTATTGATGACACTCTTACGTAACCATATAAATTCATTTAATATTTATTCCTTTAATTATATTTTATTTATCCTCTAAAAATGTAAAAATACTATTATTGTCAATACATTTTATTTCTAATATTTAAAGAACCCGTTATATATGTTTAAAAAACTTTCTACACTAATTTTTTAAGTTTTGTTCCTTAAATTTTTTTACCCTTTGCAAAATGCAAATGCTAACACAAATGAAGCACCAACTCGTACAATTATGCTTTACATTTACGGAGCAGACCTTGAATCTTATGATGCACTTGCAACAAATAATCTTGAGCAAATTCTTAGTGCAAATTTTAGTAGTAATGGAAAAGTTAAAGTTATCGTTATGACAGGTGGCTCTTATGATTGGTGGTTTGATTGTAGCTACCTTTTTGCCCAGCAAATCCAGATGATGAAATAACTATAAGTACTCAATATAACCAAATCTGGGAAGCAAAAGGCGCCGGCTCCGAATATCGAGCAGAGGATAGGGGAAATTAAGCCGTGTAGAGAGAGACCG
>CAKMMH010000227.1 GCA_927798255.1 uncultured bacterium
TATAATGTATTCAACGCCCGTTTCTTGGCAAGCTCTGTAACACTCGTCAAGGTTAATATGAAGGATAGTTATGCTCTAATTAAAAATGGTGAGCTTTTTGTACTTGGTATGCATATAAGTCCTTATGAACAAGGTAATATTTTTAATAAAGATCCTCTT
Source organism: uncultured bacterium (assembly GCA_927798255.1). Lineage (GTDB taxonomy): Bacteria > Bdellovibrionota_C > UBA2361 > UBA2361 > CAKMMH01 > CAKMMH01. The sequence goes on from CAKMMH010000227.1 coordinate 160, forward strand.
AGGACTCGAAAGCTTTTGGCTCATAAAAAAGAGATTCAAAAGTTGATTGGTATGGTTAAGCAAAAAGGTGTTACTTTGGTTCCTCTTTCTTTGTACTGGGTTAAGAATAAAATTAAATTAGAGATTGGTATAGCTAGAGGTAAAAAGCTTTATGATAAACGTCAAGATATTGCAAAGAAAGATGCTGAAAGAAGAATTCAACGTTATTTGTAGACTGTCTTTTACATACTCACATATAATAATATTTTTACAATTGTGCTCACTTTTTATTATTTTGTGGCACAATTGTAAAAATATATGAATCTTTCTAGTTGAATTTGTTTTCTCTAAAGTCTTATTTTATCTTAGATAAAGTACAAATATATAAAGGTTTCCACCGATTTTAATTTATAAATACTTTCGAATTACGTATGTAGCTGATTCTATCAAAAATCTATCCTCAGCATTCATTTTAGCACTTGTTTTGGCAAAAATTAAGAATTTATCAAATTTTCCTTTTTCTTTAAATTTACAAATGACTTCACTTTGCATTTTATCCATGTCACATTTTAATACTGATATTGTCTCTTCTCCTACATATTCAATTTTTTGTTCATATTTGTCGTCTTCTAATTTTTTTAAATCGTCTGAAATTTCTGAATATAAATATTCACAAACTCTATCGACGTTTCCTAAATAATATATTAATTTTTCTTTGTCTGTTACAAATATCTCGATATCTGTAAGCATAGCTACTCTTGTAAGGATTTTCTCCACTAATTCATTTATTTTCATATTAATTTCCTTTCGTTATAATAGAATATAAATATAACCGTTTGCGCATAATTACTGACATAACAACGTGCAATTACATTATATCATTTGTGTAATTTGCAGTCTAGTTGCTTAGACTATTTATCTTAATGTTTTAACCTTGATATGCTACTAAGTGATATATAGATTAGTAGCACTTAACATATATTTGCTTTGCTATTTACCACATCTTACAAATATAGATACGCATAAAATAATTTTCGAGGGACGATATTTTATCTTTTTTAGCAAATATTTTAAAACTTTCAAATTTATTTTAGCATTAAAAATGAACCCTCCTCATTAAACAAATTTTGTCTAACAATTTGGGTTCATTTCATTTAGTGTCTATTTTCATTTTTGCTTCAAAACTCTATATAATTTTGAATAGCAATTTATATCTATACTCTATCTTCTAGGATTGCTACATCCTCCATTACAAGTGCCATTTCCTTTATCTTCATTACAGCCACACGAATTATTCGTGTTGTTCATATTATTCATATAAAACTTCCTTTCTGCAAGTTTCTCCTCAACTGTTCTTAATGCTTCTCCAAATCTTTGGAAGTGAACTACTTCACGTTCTCTTAGAAATTTTAAAACATTAATAACATCTGGATCATCTGCTAAATCTATCAAATATTCATAAGTTGAACGAGCTTTTTGCTCCGCTGCCATATCTTCTGTCAAATCTGTTATAGGGTCTCCCTTTACGGCTAATGTCATAGCATTAAACGGTACACCACTTGCACTTTGAGGATAAACAGATATACCATGATCGGTATAATAATCTCCTAACCCTGCAGCTCTTATTTCTTCTGGTGAACAACCCTTTGTTAATTGACTTACCAATGTTCCTACCATTTCCAAATGACCGTAGCTCTTCAGTTCCAATATCATTAAGTGTCGCCTTAGTAATTTCAGTAGGCATACTAAATCTTTGACTCAAATATCTAAGTGAAGCAGCTAATTCACCGTCAGGGCCACCGTATTGACTTATAATAAACTTCGCCATTTGCGGATCTGGATTTTTTATATTTATAGGGTATTGCAATTTTTTCTCATATCCCCACATATCTTTTTACCCCCTCTCCCATGGCCATGGATTTTTAATCCATTTCCATTCACAATTACCAGCAGCGCTTTTTGGCGTAAGTGGTCCGTATTTTTCCTCATACTCTTCCGTCAATTCATCTGCATCATTAACTAAGTTCTGATACATACAAAGTGCATCTTCATCAAATGGATGCGTGTCTAAATATAACTGTAAATCATATAGTTTAAAATCAACTGCCATAATTTCATGCAAAAGTTCACATCTACTTTTATCCACGATCATCCACCTCCTCGCAAGTATTTGTCTGCTCCAAATACCTAATGATACATTGCGATTGATTTTTTGTGTATGGACTAACTAATTCTGGGAAAGTAGTTCCGTGATTTAGTGATTCCATAGGACAAAAAGTTTCATCTAGCTCTTGATATGGCACATAAGCATTTGCAAGCATCGGATTAACCGGCATAAATGGTGGCATCTCACAATTAGGACATTGACTCTTACAGTTGCAGCCACACGTACGCCTATTATATCTTGTTCTTCTGTACATATTTAATAACCTCCTATTAAAGTGTTATATTAAATAATATGCACTAAAATAAAAAAAGTGTCGAAAAAACGCACTTAAAGCTCATGTTAAATTTACTCTGAGAAAAAGGGACGGAGGAAAATTCTCACTTTTAAGAAAAAGGGACGGACCTTCTAAATATTGAGGTCCGTCCCTTTTTCTTAAAAGTGAGAATTTTCCTCCGTCCC
>CAKMMH010000228.1 GCA_927798255.1 uncultured bacterium
TGAGCTACGATTATGTCGCTTGGATTGATTAAAAATAGCGCTTCATCGCCCTTTTTAATGCCTAGTTTATCGCAAGATTCATTTGTGATGATGGCCCATAGCTTGATAAATTCATGCTCATTAAATTATCTAATATTACCATTTTTACATCTTTAGTTTTAACAGCGTCATAAATTGCAAATATAATTTTGTTTATATCATTGCCTAACTCATTATCGTAAACATACAATTTATTATTTGTAACACCAATAACTTTTTTTTTGTCTTTCGGATAATAGAAATCATATTCTTGATTATAAAATAAATTACTTTTCCCACAAATTTGCAAGTTCATCCATTTCATTAATCTGCTGTCTTTTAATTCCCCACTGAATATTAAAGTGTTGAAATTTTTTGTTATACTTTCTATTGCTATTTGTGATAGTAAAGTGGATTTACCTGAACCATTACCACCACTCCAAACGCTCAATTCTCCAAGCGCAAAACCTTTTATAAGCTTATCTAATTGATAAACACCAGATTTAACATAAGTTAAATTATTATTTGCTTCTAAATCAATTTCGTTTGTAGTTTTATAATATTTAATATTATTAACATCAATTTTAGCCAACTCATCAATTTTATTTTTAAACTCATCAAAAGTTAAATTGGCAGTTGTAAGTTTTTTCGCCCAATGATATTTATAAGCATTTACAATTTCATTTTCTAAAACTGATAAAGTTTTTTTCCAATCATCAATCGGCATTTTTTCTTTTATAAGTTTTAAATACAGATCAACATTAAATTCTTTATCTTCTGCCACAATATCAATGTAATTAATATTTTGATGCTTTTTATAATAATCATTTAAACTTTTGAATAACTTTGAATAATTATTATTTAAAAAGTATTCGCTTCTTAAACAAGTCGTTTCAAAACTTTCAATATTATTGACCATCAAAAGTAAAACTGCTTTTTCGTAATCAATCATAACTTAAACACCCCATCATCAATTTTTTTCATTTCATTGTATTTTTCTTCTTTAGAAATTGGATAAAAGTCTTTCCATTTTCCATTAATTGCTTTTTCCAACATTATTTTCCTTTCTTCATCACTTTCAGCTTGTTCTAATTTATTAATTAATCTGCTGATAATAGTTTCACTAATTGCATAATCATTATCTTCTCTTAATTTAATATATTCTATAAATAATTTATTTAATATATTATTATTTATTATATTTGAATTAGAATATGATAATGAAGATGATAAAGAATATGATAATGAATATGAATATGATATATTCTTGATGTCATTGATTGAATTTTGATTGTTTTTTGATTGTTTTTTGATTGTTTCTTCATTTTCTTCGTTTTCCCTTATTTTACAAGCATTTTTGTTGCCCTTAGGTGCTCCAGAATTATCGTTTGAACGATTTTTTGAAGTGTTTAAATTTGGCTCAATTAGTGTCCAAATTGTCTTTTTTATGCCCTTAAATTTAGGTTTTTTGTCTTTAAAAACATAATTTAATATCGCGTTTAGCACTTCGTTCCTGTCTTTTTCTTCTAAATCTTCTAAACAATCAAAGTAACTTTTATAAAAGGAAAAAGCTTTTATGTTTGACATGTTCTATTCCCCTTTCTTCTCAATTGGTATTAATTCAATTTTATTTTCATAAATTTTCATTATAAAATTGTAACCGTTTTTGTCGCAAAAAAATTTTGGAAGTCTTATTTTGTTCGTACTTTTTTCTGCATTTCTTTGATATACTAATGGTTCTCTCATTTCTCTCACCTACCTTACATATAAATTATAGCACCTATTTTGTACTTAATCAAGTGTTTTTTTAAAAAAAAAGCAACTTTTTACAGTTGCTAATTTTTAATCTAGTAAATTGTCAGTAATTTCAACTAAATCATTCAATTCGCCAAAAAGATTTGAATTGTTTTTTTCTGTTTTTGTTTCGTTATATTCATCATACGAAATATATGATCCATTTAATAATCTGACACTATCACTTAAATTTTCTTGTGATTCTTTCATTTTATCTAAACTTCTAAATTTGCTTAATCTTACTTTAACTGCTTTTGAACCATCTTGTTTTTCATATTCTTCATATTGAAAAACTCCACAAATCTTTTTACCTTTTAATGTTGCTTCATCCCAATTCCAAGTATAGCCAACATTTGAATTTTCTACACAAGTTATAAAGCCTTTAAAATAACTTACATTTTCGCTTTGAAAAGCTAAATATTTTACTGCATTATTATCCCATTTTTTATCTGAATTATTGTTATTATCATATCTTTTTTGGAAATAATCTTTATATTCTCCAGATGCAATATCTACTGAAACTTTTAAAGTTTCCTTTCCGTTTTCTTTATTTGTATGTATTCTAGCATCTTTTATAATACATTCATAAGCTCCTATTGGAAGTGTTTTAAAATTAAAATCTTCCATACCTTTTGCTTCCACTTCACTCCAATTTTCAATTACTTTCATTTTTTAATTTCCTCTCTTTCATTATTTAATTTCATACGCTTTGTATTCAAATTCAACCAAACCCTCGTCACATATATCTCCTAAAACATCTCCTGAATATCCACCGTTAGGATGTTTTTTATCTCTAAACCTATATCTCATTCTATTACAAGCCATTGCTTCTGATACTTCCCATATATCACCTAAATAAGTTTTTTGATAGTTTTCAGCATAACATCCAATCCCGTGTCCTTCATAGTAAACATCATAATGTTTTAATCTCATTTCTCTCGG
>CAKMMH010000229.1 GCA_927798255.1 uncultured bacterium
TAAAAAATAAAATTTATAAAAGAGTAGGAGTTCATCAAGTTATCGCAGTAAAATCAGATAACGGAATTATGGGGGGAAAAGTTTCCCATGAATTTATGCTTCTTTGTCCTATTGGTGAGGATAGCATAGTTATTTGTAATGAATGCGACTATAGAGCAAATATGGAAGCTTCGGAAACTATAGTTGATAAGAGCGATAATACTTTAAAGGAAGAAGCTCTTGAAAAAGTTCACACTCCTAATCAAAAAACAATAGAAGATGTTGCGAAATTTTTAAATAGAGAAACAAAAGACGTTTGTAAAGCTGTCATTTATCAAAAAAATAAGGATGATAAATTCGTCGTTGTTTTTATTAGAGGCGACCTTGATGTTAATGAAACAAAACTTAGAAACTTTTTAGGTGAAGATGTACATCCAGCAAATTTAACAAATGATGATACACTTTGTGCTGGGTTTGTAGGACCATATAATTTTAATAACAATGATGTAACACTTCTTTTTGATAGGTCTCTTGAAGGAATTGAAAACCTAGTATGTGGAGCAAATGAAAAAGACTATCACTTTAAAGGGCTTAATATTAAGAGAGATTTAAAAGATGTTACTTTCAAAGACTTTGCAAAAGCATTTGAAGGGTCAATTTGTCCAAAGTGTGGTAAAAAATCAATTACTATTTCTCGTGGAATTGAAGTTGGAAATATATTTCAGCTTGGTACTAAATATACAGTTAGTATGAATATGAAATATTTAGATAAAGACGGCAAGGAACAATATCCAATTATGGGATGTTACGGAATTGGAGTTGGAAGACTTATGGCATCAGTTTGCGAGGTAAGTAGAGATGAAAATGGTCCTATTTGGCCAATCACAATAGCGCCTTGGGAAGTTCAGATTTGTGCACTTCGCACAGATGATGAAAATGTTCGAAATGTAGCAGATAAGCTTTACGATGAGTTACAAAATGACAAAGTAGAAGTTTTGTATGATGACAGAGGAGTATCAGCTGGTGTAATGTTCTCAGAGGCAGATTTGTTTGGAGTGCCTGTAAGGGTAGTAGTTAGCCCTAGGAATTTAAAAAATAATGTAGTTGAAATAACGTTAAGGGATAAGAGCCTTAAGGAAGAAGTAAATCTAGAAAACGCTAAAGATAGAATTAAAGAAATTATAAAAAATCTTTATGCTAAAATTGAGGGGTAAGATAGCGGGGTAACTAGGGCACACCGTAAGGGGGGCCCTAACTTATTAGAAAATGACATTGATAATCTGGTTTCGGGTTTCTGGTGGCAGGAAGCAGGTTGTCGGGTTTGCAGCTTTCCGCAGTCTGCAATCAGCTATCAGCTTCCTGCAACCTGACATCGGGTTTTCTTGTAACGGAATGCTGACAGCTAGTAGCAGATCGCAAAATTAATAGAAGGTTTAATTTTATGGCAATCAACAAAATAGTATGGCTTGGACATGCAAGTTTTTTGTTTTATCTTGATAATACTGTTATAGCACTTGATCCTTGGTTTGATAATCCTTTATTTCCTAAAGATTTTAAACTTCCCAAAATTGATTATATATTTTTAACTCATGGTCATAGTGATCATATAGGAAGCGTTAGTGAAATTATAAATCAAAATAGAGATGTAAAAATTCTTGCAGTATTCGAGCTAGCATTATTTTTAAAAAATGCATATAAACTTTTAACATCTCAAATTTTAGGCGTAAATGTAGGAGCAAATGTAGAAATAGAGGGGAGTAATGTAAAGATAGTAAATGCACTTCATTCAAGCTCAGTAATTATAAATAATGAAGTTATTAGTATGGGAACACCTGTTGGCTTCGTAATAAGTGATGAAAAAAATAGTATATATTACTCGGGTGATACGGGGCTAACAATGGATATGAAAATTATAGGGGATTATTATAATGTTACTTATGCAATTTTGCCAATAGGGGGGACCTTCACGATGGATTATACAGATGTTCCTTACGCTATGAACCTTTTAAATACTAAAAATATAATTCCGATGCATTATAATACATTTCCTCAAGTCAGTGTAAAATTAGATAATTTTAAAAATATATGCAAAGAAAATAATATAAATGCCTATATTTTAGCCCCTGGAGAAACCCTTTCTCTTTTGTAACACATTTGTAAATTTAAGATTTTATAGCTTTTTTTCATAGTTAAAAAATAATATAATCACTATATTGTTTTAAAAGGAATAAATAATTAGTGAAGATTATTTAAATAAAGGAAACGTTTTTTATGTTACAGACTATTTTTAAATATAAGAATTCAATTTTTGGTGTAATCATTGTTCTTTTTATATCTTTTGCAATGTTAGGATTTGGAGTTGATTTTTTTAGAGATTCTTCTACTGATGAAAATTATGCTATTAAGGTAAACGATCAATCTATAAGTGATTTCGAATATAATTTTGAAAAAGAAAACTATGTTGCTGGTTTAAGAAATAGATTAGGTGATGAAGCTTTTTCGAAATTTAGACAATATCTAAATATTGATAAACAAGTTAGAGAAAGACTTGTTAATCAAGCACTTCTTGTGCAATTTGCAAAAAGTTTGGGGTTTACTAGTGGAGATAGAGCTGTTGCTATGAGAATTATGGAGCTTTTTCCTGAGGATACCACGGTAAATTATAGTAATTTTTTAAGAAGAACAGGACGTTCTCCTAGGGAATTTGAGGAATATTTAAGAAGTGCACTAACA
>CAKMMH010000230.1 GCA_927798255.1 uncultured bacterium
CTAAAAAATGAGCGAATATTAATAAATTTCAGCAGTGTACTTTATATCATTGACACTTAAAGAGTCTTAATAGAAAGTTACTTTAAAGAATAAAATGCTATCTTAAACTAGGAAATATTATGGACTATATAAAATTATTTAACACTATTCACAAAGATTTTTTTAACAGAGAATATATTAAAAAACTTCGAGTTGAAGAAATAAACACAGAGCTAGTGTTAGATCTACATAACGACTTTAAAGATACTCAATATTCACCTTATCCAAGTAATATTAAATTTAGTGAATTTAAAGGAAATATTAATTTAATAAAAGAAGCAGTGGGGAAAGTTGAAAAAGATTGGGTTCAATACTTTAATAAAGATGAACTTATGTTTTGTGGTTTTGATAGCGATAAAATAGTTTCATTTTGCAAAATAACAGATCAAGGAATAATTGATGGTCTTCACGTTGGCGACCCTGGATGTGTTGGAACAATACCTGAGTATAGAAAACAAGGAATCGGATTGGAGCTTGTAAGACTTGCAACAAAATTACTAAAAGATGATGGCTTCGATATTTCTTGGATTCACGGCACACCTGTACCTAATTGGTATACGAAACTTGGCTACAAGCCTGTACTTAGATGGAATAAGAACGGATTTATAAAATAAACAACCCCTAATCAAAAATTATTAATGGAATTAGCATCTCATCTTCTGTAAGACCGCCGTGCATCGAAACAAAAAATTCATCTACAAAATTTATTGTAATTATTGTAAGATTGCTAGTTGCAATTGCCATATAATTCCCGAGCATGCCTTTAGCGTTTTTATGAGGGGTTTTTGTTCCAAAAAGTCCTTTTTCTAATACCTCTTTCATTGTTAATAACAAAAATTTATCGCCAAATTCTTTATTAAATTCTTCTTCAAAAATTTCTTCCAAACCTTCTTTAACAAATAAATTTAACGCACGAGGTTCAAGAGATGGCAGTCTTACAAGAGTATTCATAATTTTAGGATAATCTTGTAACATTACAATATCAGTATCAATATGCCCGTGATCTGCCGTAATTATAAAAAGAGTATCATTTAATTCTTTAGTTAAATTTTCTACTACTTTTTCAATATTTGTAAGGATATTAGTCACGCGTTCTGATTTACATCCATTTAAATGCAAAGCATGATCAGGGTCTTCAAAATATGCATAAATAAATCTTTTAGCATTATTATTTTTTAAAGGTTTACTACATATCGTTTTAACTTTTTCACAAAGTTTTTCAATACTTGTTACCTCTTTATCGTAATATGAAGCAACTTCATATGCTTCATTTTCTGTTTTATTAATTTTATCTATTATACTTTCATAAGGATTCACAGTTTCAGCTACATTGTAAGGTGCAGCTTGAGTATCGATTCCTTGAATTTTATTTGTAAATACTACAACATTTTTATCTATTGAAGGATAGTAACATTCCCATCCAAACCAACTATGTTCTATTGGCATAAGCCCTGAACGAATTGATGTAGTAGCAGCAACAGTTGTTGGTAAAAATACTGATTTATAAATTCCTGCCAGATGAGTTCTAAAAGCGCCTTCTTCTTTTAAATGATTTTCTATAATTGTTTTTCCCATACCGTCTAAAAGTAATAAAACTACATTTTTATAATCTTTTTCTAAGTATGGATCTATAAGACTAAGCGTGTCATTTAAAGGTTTAATACCAAAATTTTTTAGTATTGAGTTTGAAAGATTACAATTTGAGTTTTTATAGTCTGGAAGCGTAATTTTAATTTCTTTTGATGTTTTTGGTATTTGAGTACATTGATTCATAGTTCCTAATTTATCAAAAAAAATAATGATAATAAACAAAAAATCTAAAAGCTATGCTTTAATACGATAAAATTCACTAATTAATTATTTAAACTCAGAATTTTCTTTTATAAGATCAAGAATATTAACATGCTTTATGCCATTTCGTTTTTGAAATAAATAATCTAGTGTCATAACATATTTAGGATAATTGTCTTTTACACTTTCAAGAAGTTTAAATTCTCTATCTAAAGTTTCTTGACTTTGTAAAATTGAATATGCAACTTGCACATATGAATAATTTAAATCAATATCCCTTAAAATAAAGTCACATTCTAATTTACCAATTTTTCCAACACTTATTGAATAATCACGTGAACGAGCATAAATGTATAAAATATTTTCTAAATCATTACTATACTCAATTTGATTATTTGTATTTAAGGCATAATAAAATCCAAGATCGGCAAGATAATATTTTTTTTCTTGTGAAACGCTTAACTTTTTAATAAGTTGCTCTAATGCATCAGGAGTTTTTATTTTTTTATTTTCAAGACTATCTAAATCAATAAATATAATATTTTCTTTATGAATTCCTAAGTCTAAAAGTTCTTCTACAATTGTTTGCATCAAACTTGATTTTCCACATCTTCTAACACCTGTAATTACCTTTATAATGTCATCATCATGATAAAAACCACGAATTTTTTAAGATAATTTTCTCTCTTAAACAAAATCATCATAAGTTCCTTAATTTTTAAACAATTTTTTATCCTTTAAGTCCTATCATTTAGACAAAAACATAAAGCAAAAACTCTCTAGAGCATCATATTCTCAATCTTTGAACTCTTATCTCTTAATTTTATAGCTTCCTCGAAATTTTCCTCTTTTGCACATTT
>CAKMMH010000231.1 GCA_927798255.1 uncultured bacterium
GTCAAATACCTGTGCAACTTGGACAATTAAAGGAATCAAAAGTTATAATTACAATTATTTCATTTGTACTTGCAATTTTACCTGGTATGCCAGCTTTACCATTTTTAATAATGGGATTTATATTCTTTTTTAGCTTTGCAATGTCGAATCAAAAAGAGCAAATTGTTAACGCTAGACAAGAGATTAAAAATTTTGTTCCAAGAATAGAGCCGGTATTTCAGTTAATTTTTAACACTTCATTTTTAAGAGAGCTTCAAGATATTAATTTATTAAGATTACGTGTTGAGGAATTTAGAAGATATTCATTTGAAAAATGGGGAGTAATTATTACACCTCCTGATATTAGAACAGATGATAATATTGAAAAGTTTGATGTAAAAATTAAAGGATTAAAAGTTAATGTTAACAAAGATTTTGATATGAAAGATGGTGGTGTAAAGTTTGTTGATGCCTTAAAAGAAGTATTAAATAAAAATATCTTAGAGTTTATTGATGATAATGAAACAAAAAGACTTTTAGATTTTTATGAAGGTTCATATCAAGATTTAGTAAATAGAGTAGTTCCAGATATGATAAGTGTTACAAAGCTTACGCTTATTTTAAAGGGCTTAATTGAAGAAAATATTAGCATTAAGGCTTTTGATATGATTTTGCAAGGAATTGCAGAGACTGATAAAGAAAAGCTTGATAGCAAAGAGCTTCTTTCAAATGTAAGAGTAAGTTTAAAAAGGGTAATCAGTTTAAAATATGTAAATGAAGATTTTAAATTAAAGGTAATCTTGTTAGATCCTGTAATTGATTTAGAGTTTATGAAAGCAGCAAAAGAGTTAGATATAGTATCAGATGAAAGTTTTAATAGCATTACAAGATTTTTAAGTGATATTAATTTAGATGGTTTAGTGTTACTTACTTCAAAGGAATCAAGACGTGGAGTTCATGATTTCTTAAATTTACAAAACATTAATATTCCAGTTATCGCTCATGATGAGGTGATAAAAGACGTAAAATTAGATGTTTTAGGTACTATTTCAAAATTACAAATTAGAGAGGCAGCATGAAAATATTAAAAATTATTCTTTTAATTAATCTAATATTTTTTATTTCTTGTGCTTCACATAAGGCAAATAGAGAAAAAATTATGCTTGCAAGAAAATATGCAGATAAGGCAACAGTAGATGTTATGAAGGGGAATTTTGAGCAAGCAAAAGCAGGTTTTGATTTATCTTTAGAAATAGCAAGTATTCCTGAAAGTTATGATGGGCTTGGTTGTGTTGCGTTTTACAAGAAAGACTACAAGCTTGCTGAAGAATATTTTATAAAAGCTTATAATGAAGATAGTAATTATCTTAGAGCACTTTCAAATTTAGCTTTGTTATATGATGTAGTTGGTTTAAAAGATGAGTCAAAAAACATATATGAGTTTATTATTGAAAGAAGTCCAGAAGATTATCGTTTTAGAAACAACTTTGCCGGGCTTTTATACGATAAAGATAATGAGGGGAAAGCTCAGGCTAAGGAAGAGCTTAGAAAAGCAATTACCCTTAAAAAAGATGATATTATCGTTAATAATATGAAAAAAGTAGAAGGTGTAGGTAATAAAAGTAAAGTAACATCTGTTAAAAAGGCGGAAAATGATACTAAAAAATTACCTAATAAAAAAGAGGTAACACCCTCTTTAGAGCCAACTTTAAATGTTGTTAATGATAATAAGGAAGATAAACAAAAGGAAGTAGTAGAAAATAACTTAGAACTTAAAAATATTGATATGACAAAAAAGGATTACGAGAAAAATAAGAAAAAAGCCAGAAAAATTAGAAATAAAGATAAAAAAACTAATAAGGAAAGTGAAAATATTGATATAGATAGTTTTAAGTTTTAGTAAAATGTTATATAAGTTTTTTATAAGGAATTATGAAAATGAAAAATAATTTAAAAGAAAAATTAGTAAAGGATACAAAGAATAAATCAAAAGTTTTATCAGCTCAAAATGTAAATGATGAACTTAATGAAGAAAACAAAGATAATTTAACTCAAATTTGGCAAAATGAAATTAGCGAGTTAAAGAGCAAAGAGTTTGCTACCCTTAAAGAAGTTAAAGAATACATAGTAAATGTTGTTGCTAAGAAAGAAAATTTAGCAAATGATAAAGAGTTTAATGAATTTGCAAATTTAATTTTATCTGAAAATCCTCAAATCGATGAAATTTTAAACGAGTTTGTTAGAAAATAGTAAAATTCGGAAAAGCAGACTGCAGGATACTTAGCCCTATGATGTTTAAAAAGCTTACGCTTTTTAAACTCATGCGGCTGTTGCGAAGCCCCCCCACACAGCATCACCCCGTAACATAAAAAGAAGTGACAATGGATATCATGGTGTAGATTTCAGATCGCAGGTAGCGGGTATCAGGTAGCTGGTTTGCTGAATGTTGATAGCGGAATTCAGATCGCAGATTACGGCTTCCTACCACCTGCTTTTTGCTATTATCAAAAAAAATGGCATTTAAGAAATTTCTTTCTTAAATGCCATCACAGAGAAAGTAGCGAGGTAAAATCATTTTTAAAAGGTTACTTCATCATATTTATTGTGCATTATAAATATATTTCTTATAACCTTTTTTAGCTTGCTCAAGACAAATTTAATAATAGTTTTACGTGTAAATACAAATTGTCTTTTAGCATTAATTAACTT
>CAKMMH010000232.1 GCA_927798255.1 uncultured bacterium
TTATAAATATACTTAAATTCATTTAATGGTTACAATGACCTTTACAGCCACATGATTTTCCTGATGAGCAACTATGAGACTTGCTTCCATAGTCAGTTTCATACCAACCGGTTCCCTTAAGGACAAAACTTGACTCAGAAATTAATTTTTCTACAGGAACACTTTTCCCCTGCTCTTTGCACTTTGGGCATTCTTTCAAATTTTCTTCTGTAATCTTTTGTAAAACTTCAAACTTTCCACAATTTGGACATTTATATTCATATATTGGCATATTCTACTTTGACCTTCACAATATAATTACTCTCTTTAACACATATATAATTAATCACTATTTTCTAATTCTTCAAGTATTTTCACGAAATCTTTTTTGGAAATCCCTGATATCTTTATAATTTTTGTTTTTTGTTTCTCTCCTTTTATTATACCAACTTTAGATTTTGAGACATTAAAGGTTTTTGAAAGAAATTTAATAATTTCGTTATTTGCTTTTCCATCAACAGGTGGACATTGAATTTGAAGTTTTAAATTTCCATTAAATTCACCACAAATCCTGGATTTCGAAGCGCCTGCTTGAATATAACAAGATAGTATTAAAGAATTGTCATTTTCTGTTATAAAATCGTACATGGCAAAAAAATAAAAATTATTATTGCTAGCAAACTTAAAAATTAATATTCTTAATATATATTACAAAATGCAATATATCAAATAATAAGGGAAATAATCATGGAACTTCTTTCTTGGCAAATATGGTTTCTAATAGCTGCACTTTTATTCATTTTAGAAATGTTATCTGGTACTTTCGTTTTATTATTTTTAGGACTAGCTTGTACAGGTGCTGCAATATGTGCTGCATTTAAACTTTCATTTATGTATCAATGTCTTACATTTTGCGCAATAAGTTCCCTTACAATATTTTTATTTTTAAGACAAAAAAGAATTTCTAGCAATAAAAAAGGTAACGATTTAAAAGTGGCAAACTCGGAAAGATTAATTGGACTAATCGGAATTGTTACAGAGGAAATTCCAGAATTTGGAACAGGAAGCGTAAAAGTTGAGAATGAAACATGGATGGCAACAAGCGAGTCGGGAAAACAAATTTCACTAAATGAAACTGTATCAATCAAAAAAATTTCAGGTGTAAAATTAGTTGTTGAAATTGCAAAAAAAGATTAATTTTAATTTAAATTTTAATGTCTCTTTTAAGCATTTTTTTTTAAAACATCTTCTTTATTGAAATTGCAAATTTTTTGTGTGTAGAAATCCTATTAGATCCTAAAATTGATAAAAATAAATTATTATTTATTAAAAGCTAAGAAAATCTTAAATAGAATTCCTCATTGCTAGTATTATTAAATTAAATAATAATTATATTAGTTGTCGTAAAAATTCATTTTCGTTTTCTAAGGAGAAATTATGGGAGAAGTTTTTACTTTTATATTTGGAGTTTTGGCGGTTGTGCTAATTATTTTTATTCTCTCTGGAATTAAAATAATTAGACCATATCAAAATGGACTAGTTGAAAGACTTGGTAAATTTGACAGAATCTTAAAACCTGGATTAAAAATTGTTGTACCATTATTAGAAACCATGGTTAAAATTGATTTAAGAGAGCAAGTCGTAGATATTCCGCCTCAAGAAGTTATCACTAAAGATAATGTTGTAGCAACAGTAGATGCCGTGGTTTTTCTAGAAGTAGTAGATCCATATTGTTATAATTACAATATAGCAAATTTTTGGTTAGCAATTGTAAACCTTGCGCAAACTAATTTAAGAAATGTAATTGGTGATATGTCACTAGATGAATCTTTAAGTTCAAGAGAATCAATTAATGCTAAGCTTCAAAAATCTCTTGATGAAGTAACTGATAAATGGGGTACTAAGGTTACAAGAGTTGAAATTAAGAGGATTGAACCACCTGTAGATGTTACAGATGCGATGCATAAACAAATGAAAGCTGAGCGTTACAGACGTGCTAAAATCCTTGAGGCAGAAGCTGAGAAGCAATCACAAATTCTTATAGCTGATGGTCAAAAAGAAGCACAAATCAAAAAAGCCGAAGGTGAAGCCGAGGCTATTAAACAAGTTGCAGATGCTGAGAAATACAAAAAGATTGCAATAGCATCAGGTGAAGCTCAGGCTATTGTAAATGTATTTAATGCAATGCATGAAGGACGTCCAACTAAAGATTTAATTACATTAAAATATCTTGAATCTCTTGAGAAAATGGCAAATGGACAAGCAACAAAAATCTTTATGCCAGTAGAAACCTCTGGGGTGCTTGGAAGCCTTAATACAATAAAAGAGATTTTTAGCAATAATGATATTACTACTGCTGAAAAGAAATAAAGTTAATATTAAAAAATCCTCTTACTTTCCTATTTATAAAAAGTAAGAGGATTTTTTATTAAATATTTATTAAAAGATCTTAGCCATATATTTAATTACAACATTCCTTGTTGATAATCTTTGCAAAACATATTTAATACAAAGTGGAATCGCAAGCCCAAAAAACGCATATATCAAAGCAAAATTATGATAACCAAACAATTTATATATATACCAGATTTGCGTTCTAAATTCTTCGACATTAAAATCACTAAAGATATGAAAGACCTGATAACAAGATAATAGTAATAAATTAATTAAGATAAATACCATTTGATGATGAACCA
>CAKMMH010000233.1 GCA_927798255.1 uncultured bacterium
TTTAGAGTTAGAAGAAATTGCAAGGAAATAAAATCAAAGTCTATATTTTTAAGAAACGAACAAAATCCATTTTTATATAATAATGTTTACAATTCTCATTCTAATCCAATGTCTGACTCTCAAGGAGACCATTCTTATAGGGTAAGTGCTCATAGTGTAAGTACGATTTAGAATTTTCTTGAGATTATCTGAATGTTATTGCTATTATTATGTAAATAAAGGATATTTTAATAGGTGATTTTATTACTGAATTAAAAATCTAATATTTTTAATATATTAAGATATTTTCATGAAAATAAATAGATCTAATATAGTTATTAAGAAAATCTATCTTCCTCGTACGCCTTTTAAGAGGTTATCATAAAAATTTTGGTTAATATTAGCAATAAAGGGCTATAATATGGAAAAATATCCAAGTTTTTTTTGCCTAGAAACAAAATACGACAAAGAAATTGAAGAAAAAATGCTTTGATTTCGGATAGGTAATCCCTATTGGTACGAAATCATTCAGCGCGCTCCCTCTGAAATTTCGTGTAAATATTTTGTTTTAGGGGTTTTACATTCAAAAGAAGTTTCTATAGATGATATTGCAAAAGAGCAAAATAGGCTGATTAGTGACAATAACGTCACTTTAGAAGATTTAGAGTGGCTTTGTGGGCAATCACATCCAATGCAGAAACGATATTGCGTCAAAGAATAGACGCTTACAAAAATGCGTCAAATAATGTTAAGTAGCGCTACTTTTAAAAAGACCACAATGTAATTTGTTGTGGCCTTTTTTTTTTAAATAATTTTTCTATTTAAAAAAATTTTTTCTAATACTAATTCCAAGTATAACACCGAGCGATACCATTGTACTTAACATAGATGATCCTCCGTAACTAAATAACACAAGTGGTATTCCTACAACTGGAAGTAAGCCTATGACCGTACCTAGAGGAACAAGAACGTGGAAGAATATGTATGATGTTACACCTATGCATAGAAGGGAAGTAAATAAACTATTACATTTTACAACTATACTTAGTAATCTATATAGCAATACAAAGTATAAAAACAAAATTAATAAGAAACCTATAAACGCCCATTCTTCAGCTAATACTGAAAAGACGAAGTCAGTCGTATGTTCAGGTAAAAAAAGTAGCTGAGTTTGTGTACCCATTAAAAAACCTTTTCCCCAAAGCCCTCCTGAACCTACTGCAATTTTTGATTGAATAATATGATAACCAGCTCCTAATGGATCGAAATCTGGATTAAAAAGCGCAGTAACCCTTCTTTTTTGGTATGGTGCTAAGAAATGCCAAAAAGGTATTAATGAAAGACCACCTAAAATAAATGTTGTTAATAAAATTCGCAATTTAATACCAATAAATAAAATCATTGCTACAGCTGGAAACATTACTGCCAAGCTAGTTCCTAAATCAGGTTCTGTTACTATTAATATAAATGGAAGAAATACTAAAAGTAGAGGAATAAAGAGATGCTTTAAATCTAATAAACTTTTAGTTGTATTTGATGATAAATATTTTGCCATTGCAATCATTGTTGCAAGCTTTGCAAATTCGGAAGGTTGTAATTTTAGTATTCCAAAATCTATCCATCTTCTTGAGCCTTTTGATACGCTACCGTAAAGCATTAAAGTAATTAAAAGTAGTATCGTAATAAAATAAAAAAGGTAAGCATATTTTTTGAAAAATTCTGTGGGGATTAATGCAACAATAACCATTATTATCATTCCTGCTGTTAGGTATATAAATTGTTTAAAAGCAGGAATACTTTTTATTTCTAAATTAAATAAATTTCCATCAATTAGTGTTACTGTTTCAAGTGGATTATATCCAGCACTATAAAGAACTATTAATCCCATTAATGGTATTAAAATGATTGATAATACTAGCTTCCAATCAAAATTTGTTATTAGTCTTCTATCTAGTAACATTAGCTTTTATTTCCTTAATATTTTTATCATTATTATTTTTTGAATTGTCATTTTCAAAGTTTTCTTCTTTTTGTGGATATTTTTTATCAAAGTATGCTTCGAGTACAGTTTTAACTATAGGAGCTGCTACAGCGCCTCCACCACCTCCATTTTCTGCAAGCACTGCTACTACAATTTCAGGTTTTTCAACTGGCGCAAATCCTACAAACCAGCCATGATCTTTTAGTTTTTCGTCGTTTGATTTGTAGTTTAGGCTTATAACTTGAGAAGTACCCGATTTTCCTCCAACTGTAATATTGAATCTTTTATCTAATCTTGCTCTTTTTCCGGTACCTTTTTCGTTATTTACAACACTAACTAAACTAGCTTTTACCGTATCAAGAATATCCTTTGGAACATCTACTTTTTCAATTTCACTTTTACCAAAATTATCATCTATAAATTGATTATCGTATGAAACAATCTTTTTAACTAAATATGGTTTATAGAGCGTGCCACCATTAACAATGGTTGCTATCATGTTCGCTTGTTGAAGAGGGGTTACTAAATTTGCACCTTGTCCAATAGCAACAGAGAGCGTTTCACCTGGAAACCATTTTTGTTGAGAAGGTGTGCTTTTATAATATTTCTTTTTCCACGCTGTAGAAGGTATTAATCCAGGGTTTTCATTAAAAAGATTTATTCCACTTTTCCTATCGAACCCAAATTTTCTAGCATATTCA
>CAKMMH010000234.1 GCA_927798255.1 uncultured bacterium
TAAATGATGATTAAATTCTCTTTTCTACTCCACCTATTTTAAGTTAAAATGATACACCTTTCCAATCTTTTCAAGTGTATCAAAGGTTTAGAGAACTCTTAAATACGGTGTTGCCCCGTTTGTTGCCCTTTCTTGTTTATTCGCCACATAGTAAGCACTCATAAGCTGCTTATCTTTTTCCGTGATTTTTGGGTGTACATAAACATCTACTGTTGTTTTGATACTACTATGCCCTAATAATATAGAAATTGTTTCAGGTTTAAGCCCCGCATTAGAACACATAGTAGCAAAAGTGTGGCGAAAACCATGAATTTTAATCCGACGCAAACCAGCATCTTCACAAACTTGCTTATTCCATAACCTAATAGTGGCAAGATTTATTACATGGTTTCTTGTATCTGAAAAAACTAGTTGTTTGAGCTTATCGTAATCTTTAAAGCCAGCCTTAAATAGTCTTTCAGATTGCTCGATTTTCCATTTCTTTAATTTTTCCATTACATCAGGTTCAACAGGAACATAGCGTGTACTCTTTGGAGTTTTAGTTATACCGACTACTTGCTTGCCGTCTGTATTGGTCTTTACCGTCTTATTAACGTGGATTGCATTGTTTTCAAAATCCACATCAGCCCACGTTAAAGCACGCAACTCTCCTGAACGCACTCCCGTATTACCAAGTAATAGAAAGAAATAATAAACCTTCTGGCCACGCTTACCCCTTATATGCTTTTGACAAGCATCAAGAAAAGTTAAATATTCATCAATACTGTAACAATTATTATTTTCTTCTTTACGGGGTTTCCTTGGCTTGTCTATGAAATCCATAGGGCTTTTAGCAATATAATTATACTTTACCGCCTTATCAAATATAATTTTGGCGTACACAATCACATTATTAAAAGATTTAGGCATTGCTTTGCTTAAACGATTAACAAAGTTTTGACAATCAAAGCCAGTAATATCTTCAACGTACATATTACCTAGTTCTTTCAAAATATGATTATTAACTAGCAAGCTAACATTGTAAAGGGTGCTACTTGATACACCACTTTTTGAATAAGTAGCCCACCAGATAGAATAAACTTGTTTAAGCTTATGCTTTTTAGCAGTAGCATTATAAACTCCATCTTTAAAATCACTTATTGCATCATCACGAAACTTTAAAGCATCCCTGAAATCAGTAAAACCTTTTTTCCTTGCCTTAACTGAATTACCAGTAAATTTATTTTTGCCAAGATAATAATCAACTCCAAACTTCTTTTTACCGCTTTTTGTTTCATAATCGTAAATACCGTCTGTTCCTTTTATTTCTTTCATGCTAAATCATCCTTTTAATTCCTTTTGAGCGTAAACGGGCTATTTTAAGGCTTTTAACATGATTAACTAATGGTTAAATAGTACGAAACAAGCACAGAAGCTCGATATCAGCATAAAAATATTTAAGCATTGTCGTTTTAACTCGATGATGCTTTTTTGTTTGGAGTTCATCCCCTGAAAATAAGAGTTTGGCTGCAAGCGTAGTTATAACTACGAACATATAGCAACAATAAAATATCTCCCCAAAATTGGGGACAGCTACCAGATGAACAGACAGCAAACCGCAAAAATCCGAGGTCACTTAAAGCTATCACGAAATTATTAAGGTGTGGCCGTTTTAGACACCCCTTTTAATGTAACAAAGCGTGACTTTAAAAGGTATCGCTATTTTAATGACCCCTAACGTCGCAAAACATGACTTTAAAGGGACTTATATGCGCACCTATGCAATACAGTCGCAAAACACGACGGTAAAGAAATATTTCACAGAGATACAAGAAAATTATTGGTGCTTGTCGTTGCCTTTATTTAAATGTTTTTTATAGTTCATAAGTAATTCTATTTCTTTATCGATAGCTTGGTTAACTTCCAAGTTATCCATATAAGATAATTCTTTAACAAAAGTTTTTGTATTAGCTATAACATTACTTTTTGCAGAATCAACATTTATATCGTTTTTCTCGGCATCGCTTAAAGGGATTTCCACATTTACATTTAAATTCATTGTTACAAACGTTGTTCAACGTGTTGTTTCCTTTACAACTGTCTTTATTTCATCTTCAAAGATATCTTTTTGAAGATTATTTTTACCCCTAAATAAAAAAGAAAAATGATTCTTCCAATAATCAAGTGTGCTTTTAGTCACATCGTTTAAGCCTGAGGGGTGCGGATCATCTTTGATATTACTTGCAGTTAAATAATCTCTAAGCCAAATTTTATTGCCTGAACCATCTAGCCACATCTTATTTAAACATTTAGCAATATCTTCATCGGTAACACCAGTTAACCCTTGTAAATATGGCACAGAAACATCAAAAAAATAGGCTAACTTCTTCCAATTCTCAAAAGAAGGTTCACGATCACCGTTTTCATAACGTGATATTGTGCTGTTCCCTACCCCTATTGCTTTCCCAACTTCTTCAAGTGAAAACTTTTTAGCCTTACGTACTTCTTTAATTCTATTCTTATATATTTTCTTTTTTGGCATCTTCCCACCGCCTTTCAATAAAAAATCATATATCTTTATTGACAATTTGGC
>CAKMMH010000235.1 GCA_927798255.1 uncultured bacterium
TATTGTCTTGTTGGGGCTTCAACTGTTAGTTGGATACTGTTTATAATTCCAGGCATTGTATTTGTTGTACTCACTTTTATAGAAATGTATATGAATGCAGATAGATGTGATTCTATTTTAGAAAAAGATAGTGCCGACTAATTGGCAAGGTTAAAATTTTTGCACCTTGCTAGGGTGCTTTTTTTGTTGTATAATATAGTATGAATAAAAGAATTTTTGAGCAAGCAAGAAAGAATTATATCGCAAAACATCTAATATATGGAGGCTGTTCGGAATGTTTATTTTGCGATCAGCTTTTTATGAATTTATTAGTAGTAAATAAAGAAGTCAGAGAAAAAACACAAAGTATTAGTTATGATGTGGGAGATTCTTCATGTGCTTTTCATGCAAAAGTTTACAATCAAATATTTGGATTTAAGTTTCCACTTTGTAGGGACGGCAATCGCTACAGAATTGATTGTCATTATTATATTCGTAGACATATTGACGTTTTACATCCAGTTAAGGGTTGCGGCAGATGCATAAAGATTTAAAAAGAATTAACAAAATAAAAAAATGGCTAAATTCTTTTTCTCTAGATAAAAGAGAAAAAATAATTAAATTCGGATATGCCTCTGCTGGATTCAGAGGCTGCGACGATTGTCCTCTTAGCGTTGATAAAAATGGCCTTGGTTTAAGATGTGGTAAATATACTGCACGTATTTTAGGCATTGATGAAGAAAAAATAGTTGGAAGAGGTTGCGATATAATTTTCAAAGCGTTTGAAAATTATATAAATAAAAGAAGGGCATTAAAAATATGAGTGATGAAGTAAACGAGTTTGCAAAAAGAGTAAGTAAAATTCTCGAAGAATATATAGATTTGCCAGAGACAGCATATTTTTGCGACGATTGTCCTCTTAGTTTTATTAAAAAAGTAAGACGTGCAGAAAGCTGCATTGCTTTGGTAAAACAAATAGATCCAGAGCTTACGACAAGAAGATATTTTCCTTGCAGCGAAATTGTGTCTGCTGTTGAGGAATATTATTATGATATTTACTATAAAAGCTTATTTGGGAAGGCACCAAAATGAAATTCAAAGACGCACTTATTCGTTATACAAATCCTAAGTTTACAAGATATGTTAAAAAGGCTATTGAAAAGAAAATAATCAAAAAAGATGCCTTAGAAGGAAAAAGATTTTGTAATTGCCGAGGTGAAGGATGGGGAAATATAGGCTTATGTCCAGTATTGGCTCTTTATCGTTTTATTTTGGATGAAAAAGATGAAATGTACTACGATGATGATATGTGTGGCGATCTTGAAAACAAATTTTTTGTAGTGCTTGATCGTCGATATGATTCTTGTGTCGATACAAAAAATGCTTTAGAAACAATATTGAAAGCTTATTGTGAAGAAAAGAAAAGAATTGTAAGGATTTAATATGAGTACGCGGTTTCGTGATTTAACAAATGTACAAAAGAAAGAAGTTGCAAGACTTATGAGTATTTTACATAAGAAACACAAGTTTCCAAGATCAGTAGAAATTTCTGTTTCTCCAAATCATAATTGCGGACATTGCATCTTAAATAAATATGGAACACTTTTTGGTATTAAGGGTACTCCTTGTTTACACATATTACAATTCGTTAGAACTAATTCTGATATAGAGACAATTCGAGATCTTAATATTGGTTCTTGCTTAGATTGGCGACAAGAAGCTGTTCAGTATTTGCAATTTTTTGAAAGTAGTGGATATACTAGAGGTTTGGTAAAGATTTAATTGAAATCTCCTAAAATTTTTGCACCCTGCTAAAATATATATTTCGTGGTATAATATATATAAGGGAAGGTGAATAAATGAATAGAACTATGAATGGAAAAAGAATGAGTTTGCAGCAGGCTAGAGTTCGCGAGGCTCTTATTAAGCAGAACATGCGTGATAATTTTTCTATCTCTGACGAAGAGTGGGACAAGATTAACAACGAAAAGATTTCTAACCGCAGCAAATACGTGATGGCAGGAACTGGTTCTAAGAAAATTAAAGCCGCAAAAGTTGTAGTACACAAGAAAGGTGGTGCTACTATCGAAATAAAATAAACTCATTAGGGGGTATAATATGAGTTATGATTTACATTTCAAACTTTTTAAGAATGGTAAGCTCATGTTCAACGCTTGTTTTAATGAGCTTAAATCAATAAATCAGACTAACTATCGTGCAGACCTTGATCCAGAAGTTAAGCCTTGTATTTGTAGCTTGCCAACACCAAGTGGAACTAATGATTCTTCAGGTAATTGGTATGATACTAATTCTTTTGCTGCGGCTTCTGAAGCATATCAGCATCAGTATGATGATCTTGCGAAGCGTCTTTTTGAAAAGAAGAATATTCGCTTGTCATCTGCTTATTACAGTTTTTATACATCAGAAGATAAGCAGGACCTCGAAGAAGATATTGAAGAGCTTGAAGAGGCTATGAAGTATCTTACTTGGAAGATTTGTGCATGCGAAAAAATGATTGGGATTATAGCTCTTAATGGAGATGGAAATTTCTATGAAGAAATATCAGATAAAGAAGATCCGTACAAAT
>CAKMMH010000236.1 GCA_927798255.1 uncultured bacterium
TTTAAAAAAAGAAAGAACAATTTGCTTGAAAATTTTGACTACTTATGAGTTTATACGATATTAAGTACATTTTAAAGAGCTCAGTAAAGAAAATATAATTTTTCTTTACTCTCTTATTGTTTTTATAGAGATATTATCTATAATAATTCGAAATTTAATTTTAAACTTAATTTTTATAGATGGAAGCTCAAACATTTAAATCAAGATTGATATCACTTTTACAAAGAAGTAGACAAGCTGCAAGAATGTATTCTGAGATGAGGCGAAGTAATGATAAACTTAATTACGCAGATCTTCAAATTAAAGAATGGAAGAATATTAACTTAGAACTTGTAGATGAGCTTTCTATTTTGTTAGATGATTTCTATGATCAAAAAATTTTAATTGCAAAATCGTTTGCGCTTTTAGAAAGATTTCAAATAGAGCAAGTTTCTATATCAACTATTCTTCAGAAAAAGAAAGATGAATTATCGCTAACAATAAATAAAGATGATTTTGCAAAATCTGCAAAGTTATCCCTAGAATTAGTATCATTAAAATCAAGGAATCAAGCTTTAGAGGCTGTGTTAAATGAGCTAAATAGAATGCTTGAAAAATGTAATATTACCAGTCCAAAAATCAAAAAAGAAATTAAGAAAGAGAATGATACAAAAGATAAGAGTGAAAGAACGCCATTTGTAATAAAGTCAAATTTAGATAAGGTTATTCCTATAAATGTTGCTAGAAAAGCTTAAAGCATATATTAAATTTTTTAAAAATTTTTTTCTTACGTGTTTTGTTATAGTATCTATAACATTTGGAAGTACATCATTAAGTAATTACATTATGTCAAATGATCTCGATTATAAAATTGCTAACTTAGTTATGGTCGGTTTTAAAGGAACAGATATCGATAGTACTTCAACTATTTATGATGCTATTAAGAATAAAAATCTTGGTGGGGTAATCCTATATGAAAAAGATGCTCATAAAGACGATGTTAATATAATAAGTAATAAACAAGTTACAAAGCTTTGCTCAGATATAAAAAAGTTAAATAGAAAAATTTTGATAGCTGTTGATGAAGAGGGTGGTTATGTTTCTAGACTAAATCAAAATAGAGGATATGATAAAACAAGCAGTGCAAGAGAGATAGCAAATTTAAGAAGCTATAATAAAACAAGAATGTGGAGTAAAATTATTTCTGATAAATTAAGCAAAGCAAATATTAATTTTAATTTAGCGCCCGTTGTAGATCTTGATATTAATGAGACATCTGAAGCTCTTGGAAAACAAGAAAGAATGTTTTCAAAAGATCCAGGCGAAGTTTCAATTCAAGCATCAATTTTTATAAGTGAACATAGAAAAAAAAATATTATAACATCGCTTAAACATTTTCCTGGATATGGGAGCGCCTCTGTTGATCCTCATAAAGATATTACAGATGTTACTGATACATGGAAAGAAAGTGAGCTTTTACCTTATAAAATACTGATACGTGGTAATTTGGTAGATACAATAATGACAGCCCATATCATGAATGAAAAATTGGACAAGGATTACCCCGCAACACTTTCAAAAAAAATTATTAATGGAATATTAAGAAATAAATTAAAATATAACGGTGTGGTTATTTCTGACGATTTATTAATGGGAGCAATTGTTAAAAAATATTCATTTGAAAATGCTATAGTTCTTGCATTAAATGCAGGAGTAGATATTCTTTTGTTTAGTAAAGAATATTATGAAGACAAGCCTGTCCTTGATGAGGTTATAAGGATTGTTAGAGAAAATATTAAAAATGGTAATATCAAGAGACAAACGATAGATGAAGCTTATATACGAGTTAAAAATTTAAAATCAAAGTTTATAAATTAATTTGAAATGTTTATTTATGAAAGTATTAATTCAAAGGTCGACAAAATCTAGTGTTACAGTTAATAATCAAGTTGTAGGAAGTATAGGGGAAGGGCTTACACTTTTTGTTGGTTTTGCAAAAAATGATACACTTCAAATTTTAGAAAAGATGAAAGAGAAAATTATTAATATGAGAATTTTTTCAAATGATAGAGGAAAATTTGATTATTCACTTCTTGATATAACAGGAGAGCTTCTTTTAATTCCTCAATTTACACTTTTTGCAGATACCTCCCACGGACGTCGACCAGAATTCTTTAAAGCAATGTCTCCAGATGAAGCTACTAAAATGTTCGATACATTTTATGAAATGTGTAAAGAAGATATAAGAATTAATAATGTTCAAAAAGGAATTTTTGGAGCTGATATGAAGGTTAATGTTTATAATGATGGCCCAGTCTCCATCATGGTAGAAATTGGCGATGCATCGTAAAATACTTCGTTATTCGAGGGATACGCCGTCCTCGCTGTACTAATAGTACACCTGCGGTTGCGCCCCCTCGAATGCCTTGTCTTTTACGCGCCTCGCCAATTTCTACAGTGCTTTTTAATGATAATATGTAGGCGATGCATCGTAAAATACTTGAGTTATTCGATGGATGCACGGTCCTTGCTGTACTAATAGTACACCTGCGGTTGCGCCCCCTCGAATGCCTTGTCTTTTACG
>CAKMMH010000237.1 GCA_927798255.1 uncultured bacterium
CCCATAAATTCCGACCCCGTAGGGGTCGACTAAACAAAAATTTTGAGTGCCATTAGGGTTCAGGGGTCAAGTAACAGATAGCAGGAATTATTTTTGAAACCATTTTAAAATTTATGCATCTTATCATTTAGGAAATGCCGAACAGAAGATTTTTTTTAGGTTTTAAATTGGGTTAAATATCATGTTTTCCTCTTAAGAAGGCTTTTTTGCTATTTTGGTATTAATTTTTTTAGGTTTTAAAATGGTTAAGTTGACATAGCATGTATAAGGCTTTCAAAAGGTGAACGCACTAAAGGATCGTTACATAGCCTCCTTTTATATCTTTTTTAAATTAACGGTCTTTTACTGCGTTCATCTTTCAAATTAGAGGTATGTTTCGGCATTTCTTTTTTTATCTACCCTTTTCAATTATCGTTAATATTACCCCCTTAATAAATAATCAATAAATTTGAAAAAATATTGCATTTAAAAAAAGAATATACAATATTGCAACTAGTAATGGTAGAAGAAGCTTTAAATAGGTTGATAGCCAATCTTTAAAATGATCTACTCTATTCATTTCAATAATTCAAAAGAAAAAATTTTTAAGCAAATTTTTGCTAAAAATATTTCTTCGTAACGCTGGTATATATACTAGCTAGAAAGAATAAATCATAACACTTTATAGTGAAATTTTGTGGGTACTGTTTTCCATTGGCTTTATCATGAACTTTATCATAGTATGTTTAGGACATTATAATCACTGATTTCAAGACATTAATAACGATATCCATTCAGACCAAAAGTTAATTTTGTTTGGCTTTTTGATTCTTGCTAACATTTTTGTTTGTCATGGAATTTATAAGTATCGTTATTTAAATAGTCAATAAGAATTGGTTACCAAATTAATGGAGGGAAGAAGCGCCTTCATTGTTAACAATAACAATATTCTCAAAGAAACTATCGAACCTTACAGAGATATTAAATATTCTCAATTCCAACATAATGAGGTTATAAGAGGAAACTTAAACGGAAAAATCCTTGATGTATATTCTTCATGGGATATTGCTTCAAATGATGAAGATATCGCACTAAAAAAGCAAAAGGACTTGAAACCAATAAATGAACAGAATTAGAATGCGTTCTATAGTGCGCTAACTACTATTAGAAAAGGAGATATTCTAAAGGCAAAACCTGGTGAAAAAGTACTAATGCTAAAAGTTACCCATGGTAACCAAATATGGCTAATTGCGCAGATCCCTGAAAGGTGCTGTTATGATCCAGCCATATATAATAGGAACAATAACTTAAATAGAATTCAAGCAAATCCCTATTGGCATAAAATTAAAAAATCTTTTCGTAGGTGTCCAAGGAAACCAATTTGTTTCTAATACATAACCTCAGCTATGAAACAAAAAGATAATGAAGAGATTGCACCTGATTTTAAAAGCTTCTTCCTTGCCTTTTTAAATTGAATCTCAACAATGTGAATCTTTACTATATATCAACTTTTTTGATTTTTTAAATTTGCAATTTAATTATAACGAAATCTCAACCTTCTTAATAGCTTCACCAATTTTTGGATTATTCATAGCTTGAGGATTGTCTTCATAAACGCCTGCCTTATTATTTTCAATAATCTCTTTATAAGCTGAATATATGGTTTCAATTAGTGAAATAACTTTTGCAATTCTTTGTGGGTCTCTATAAAGGTTTGCCTCTGTTAAGTAAAAAAGCATAAAATCATATAATCTATCTAAATCTCTTGCAATATCTCCACCCTTTTCAAAATCAAGCGTATTCATAAGTTCTGCAATAATTGCTTGAGCCTTACTTAAAAATCTACAAAATTTTACTATGTCATTTTCTTCAATACCAGATTTTGATTGTTTTAAAAATTTAATAGCACCTTCATACATCATTAAAAGAAGTCTTCCCCTGTCTACTGTTGTTACCTGAATATTCTTATATTGCTCATGGGCATTTTTAGTATACATATAAAATTTCTCCTTTAAGTCGCAAACTAAAATTGCTAGCTTAATTAACCTTCAAAATTCATGTCGGCAAAAACATAATGCATCTAAAGTGTAAATTCCTACATGTAAGTTAACTCATTAAAACCATTACATATTCTTTTTAAGATAATATTACCTAATAGCGCTATTTCTTTGATTTTTATTTAAAGGAGGATAAAAAATTTTATTGATATATACTAAAAATATTGTATAAGTTTAAGCCTATATTATAGGGTAGAATACGCTTTTAAGATAAGAATCGGCAACGGTTTTTTATAAGGTTTCTATACTCTATTGGTTGTTAAAAGAATCGGTTTAGGAGTAATTTTTAAATGCAACTTATTATTCTATTTTTTATCTCGCTTATCGCAGCGTTACTAACGCTGTTTGGTAATCCCCCCTCCCAAGCGTGCTTCTACGTCTGAAGCGCATCAATTGCGATTGCGTTTATAATACTCGGTAACAGTATTTTCCGAAAGGAAAAGATTGACGAGCTTCGATTAAGGGCGCCTTCGTTATTGCAGCAATCTCTGTTGTTGCATGATTGCA
>CAKMMH010000238.1 GCA_927798255.1 uncultured bacterium
TAAAAAGAGAAGCCACTCTTTGTGTTTTTTAACCTTTCTTTAAAAAGTGGCTTCTATAAAATGGGCTAGTAGGTACGCTACCTAGTGTTAGGCAATAGAATGATCTCTTTGATTGAGACGTTCAATCGCTTTTTTGATTCCGAAAGCCCAAGGGCAGAAGACAAGCGTGGAAAACCAGTTTCCCAGGCCAGGAACATTATCGATTTTAAGCGCATCCTCATCAGGACGTGTGAAGTGCTTAATCTTAATACCGCCAGTTCCTGAGAAAATGGATTCCATGATGTCAAATTTCCCGGTAACGATCTTGCCATATTGGGAAACGAGTCCACTTCTTTCCCCAAGCTTCACCGAGTAGACCTCTTTGTCGGTAATTTCAAACCGACTTTGAAGAATCGCATGCAATACAGGAAACGCCAATACAATGAACCATAAAATTGACATCATTATAAAGGCCCCTGTATTAAACACAGGATTAATTCCGAGTATTGCTTTGTTAAGGAGCGAGAAAATATCTATTCCTGTTCCAAAGCAATATTCGAACAATTTGTACCAACCAAAATCGATTAGTGGCACTGCAATCGCACCTATCGCAACATAGCCCCAAAATTTGATGACTGGCAAGTCATAGATAATGATTGCCACAGAAATAATGGGAAGTAGTAGTGCGACGAATGAACATGCCACATCAGTATGAGGCAGAAAGTGAGCAATCAACGCCATAATTAGTGGAAGCGTCACACAAACGTGTGCACCGATA
Organism: uncultured bacterium; assembly: GCA_927798255.1. Classification (GTDB taxonomy): domain Bacteria; phylum Bdellovibrionota_C; class UBA2361; order UBA2361; family CAKMMH01; genus CAKMMH01. The sequence continues at coordinate 758 of CAKMMH010000238.1, forward strand.
AAAATTTTTGGCATTGATATGAATTTTACGGCGACGGTTTCACCGCTTTCATCTTTGACTTCCTTTGTAAAGAGGTAGTCGATGAAATTCTCTTTTAACTCCCTAAGCGCCGCCCCCGTGAGTAACGTTGGGATTTTGATGATTGCGTAAATAAGCCACGCAATGATGGTTATCGGGAAACAAATCACTTGAAGGATAATTCCCTCACGTGATTTCCAAAATGGCTTTTTTTTCGTCATCGTCGTTTTTTCCGCTCCGAGAGGTTGTTTCTGCTCCACACTCTGCACGTTGTTGTCTTCTTGTCCCATGATATCTCCTTTAATAGGATTATTTGATAAAACACTCTTAAAGCCTATACGACAGACTTTTAAAAAAAGTATTTTAGGAATAACCCTAGTAAAAGGAGTAAAAATAATAAAAAACCCATTAAACACAAAGAGTTAGCTTCTACACATATTCAATAATTGCGTTATTATAAAATATAAGTAATTCTTAGTCAAAAAAGAGATTTAAGAATTATTTCCCTTGTTTCTTAGGTGGAGTATACTTTTTGCAATCCTTAAGGAAGGTTTCGATTTCATTTTTATAAGCATCATAAAGACTAGGGTGATGTCTTTTAAATTTTTTAAAATATGCTCTTAATTCTTTATAATGTTGTTTCCCACTTGCTAATATTGAACGTCTTTTGTTGTATAATTTCCTAAATATTTTAGCCATTTCGTCGTAAAGTGGCTTATTATTATTACATTGTGGTTTTTTACGTAATTTTGGTATTGAAGTCATTAGGGAATTAATCATGCTTGAGCTATCTCTGTGTATTATTGGTTGTTTTAAAAATTTTTCTTCTTTTGGTACTATAAATCTTTTTCGCAGAGAAATAGTATGATTATTGCCATTATATGTGTATGATACTTTATCATCACTAATTTTGATATCTGTAACTTCTTTAAATTTTGCAGTCGATGACAAATCGTTTAATTGACTATAAGCTTCATAAAGAAGCATTTTATTTTTAAGAGTAATCATTTGACATTCTAATACACCAAGTTCATCTTTTAGATTATCTCTTTTTAAAAGTCTCCATCTGCTTGTTGTTTGTAATTCTTTTGTCTTTTGTAAATATGTATTTTCAAGGTCTGTAAGTGTAAATTGCATCTTTGCTAAAATTTTATTATCTCTATCATGTGCTTCATTGATTTTGCGACTGATATAATCATCTCTTAGGTACTTAGTTGTAATTTCACCTACAGTAAATTTAGTTGTTTGAGTATCAATATAAAGTTTATGCTTTAATTCACAATTATTTTCAGTAATATTGATGCTTCCTTCAGAATGTGAAATATTAACTTTACTTAAAATTCCATAAACTCTAAACCCTTCCATTCTCCCTTGAATAGGGTGACTAATATCTTTGTAAGGTAAAAATTTACATCCATTAAAATTAACTTTTGCACTAGGGTTATTAATTTTAACGCTTGAATTTTTATCAAAATGACAATTTGTAAAGCTAGCATTTTTAACTAAGGGTAACATTAAGTGAGTATCATGATTAAATAAACAATTATCAAATTGTATATCGGAAGAAAAAGAAACATGTCCTAAAGAAGAAAATGAACCATGAAATTGTGTGTTTTTAACGGAAGAAATTTGTAAGGTATGTCTTTTTGAAAAATTTATAAAATGATGATTGTTAAATAATGACTTTAAATCTTGAGGGTCAACTTTTGCAATTAATTCTTGTAGATTTCTTAATATATTTTGTTTGCATTTAAATGTTATA
>CAKMMH010000239.1 GCA_927798255.1 uncultured bacterium
CTCTTTGTGATCGTAAATCAAATAACCATTTTTATTATGAGTTACAAATTCTCTTGGGCCTCCGTTAACTGTCGCAACTACTGGTTTCCCTGCAGCCCATGCCTCTAATACTACAATTCCAAAAGGTTCATTTCTACTTGGTACACACACGCAGTCAGTACTTTTAAAAAGATTTATTAAATCACCATCTGGGCTCATTGAACCTAAAAATCTGCAAGCATGCATTACATTAAGTTGTCTTGCTCTATCTTCAAGCTGACGTCTCATGTATCCGTCCCCCGCAAAAACAATTTTTGCATCTCCTCTAAAAGATAAAATTTCAGGTACTGCTTCAAGTAATAAATCTGGGCCTTTTTGAATGCTTAATCTTCCAACAAACAGTACCATTGGATCCATAGGACCAATTCCATACGTCCTTCTACAAATTCCTGGGTCGATATATCCATCATAGCGATGAACATTAATTCCGTTATAAATCATTCTTAATTTCCAATCAGGAACGTTATAAACTCTCTTTACCTCATCTGCAAGCACACCACTAACCGTAATTACTCTATCTGCTACATATGCTCCCTCTGCCTCAATTGAACTAATTCTTGCAGATTGCCCTGAGTAAGAATTGTTTCCACATCTCCCATATTCTGTTGAATGAAGTGTAAAAACAGTTTTCCTGTGCATATTATTTTTTATTTGAACTAACGCTTTTTCTGTAAGCCAATCATGGCAGTGAATAATATCAAAATGTCCCCCAAGACCGCTTTCAACTTCTCCTAAACGCCATGCAAAACTACAACACATATTATTCATTTCTTGAACAAAATCAGGATTTAAATCCATTCCGCATCTATGATAATGTACGCCATCTATACAATCGTACTCTCTTTGACCTTGGCCAATTCTAACAAAAACATGAACCTCATGACCTAATCTTTGAAGCCCGGCTGCAAGCTCTGTAACATGAACACCAACACCACCAACTCCAACGGAGTGTAAACTTTCCCATGACATTAACGCTATTCTCATAGCTTTTAAACCTCCAAAGCTTAAGGACTTTTAGAAAATCCCTTTAAAAGAATTATGCTTAAAAAGAAAAATAAGCTTTTAAAAAAACATGAAATAAAAATTTTAATTTAAGTGACTTAAATAAAATTTCTATTAAAAAAATTATAAATGAGTTTTTAAAATAATTAAACGAAATTATACATTTTAGTCGTTAACCATCTGTAAAATAAAACACTTGTTGATAATGAGATATTAAGAAACAAAAATTAATTTTTAGCATCATAAGTTACAGATAACCATAAATATTAAAATAGGTTTTATTTTGAAAAAAATTACGAAAAATTTAAAAGGATTTTTATGGAAAATTTAAATAATGAATTATATACACATCCAATTGCGATATATAAATTAAACAAAAATGAAAGAAACATATTAGCTAAGCTTAAAAAGAGCGGAATATATACTAATCGTGCATTAGATATCATTAGTCTTGATGATAAAAAATTAGATGAACATAAAGATTTGATTTTTAAAGATCCATCTATTAAACCTCTTATTGTAAATTTAAAAGATAAAATTATAAATACTCCAGGGTGTATAAGAAAATTTATTGCTCCAATAAGTTTTTCAAGTATGCAAAGAGAACTTATCGAAGTTTTAGATTATATAAAGACATTTAAAAAGAAAGAGCAAGATTTATTTAATGCTTTTGTATATGATAATGAGAGTATAGAAAATTATGCTGCTAAAAATAACTCAAAAGAAAGTATTATATTGAAACATAAAAATAATATTTTTAAAGAACTAAGAACAGTACTTTTTTATAATACTTCAAAATATAAAAATTATTTAAAAAATAATTCATCTCTTGATATAAGGCTTGAAATGCCAGAGCTTTATTCAATGATACAAGGAGAATCGTTTTATACATTTATAAAAAATATTTTTGATTTTGAAGATTCGTATAAATTTGGAGCAAGCTCGATTGATAATATAGATATAACAGAGTGTTTTAATAATATCTTTCAAGAGATTGCACTTCCTTGCCCAATTAATACATTTAGAAATTCATTTTATGAAATTGAAGGTTTGAATTATTCTCAAATAAATACTTTAATGCCTCAAATCGAAGCTCAAGGCTTAATTGAAGTTAAAGATAAAAAGGTAGTAAGTGCAAAGTTACAGTTTAAAACAGCAGTTATTCAAGTGTTATTACAAGAACATAGTGAACTTAGCTTTGATGATATTTTAAAAGAAATAAAGTTAAAGCATCTTTACGATGGCAAGCCTCAATCACAAGAAGATTTTGAAAATTCTCTTGGCTTATATGATAGTGTTATAAAAGCTTCTAAAGATAGTTTTATTCACATTAAAAATAGTAACCTTACAATCGATACTATTGATAATGTAATTAACTTTATCGAAACTGAAAAAGAAAAAAATCCAAATATATCTATAGGTGATCTTAAAGAAAAGATTAAAATGCCTATTTCTGTATTTGAGTTAGAGCATA
>CAKMMH010000240.1 GCA_927798255.1 uncultured bacterium
TCTTCTTGAACCATATACTCATGAAGTTCTTCCTCATTTTTTTGTTCTTCAGCTTCTAATGAGTTTAAAGTGGAATCCCCATCTGATACAGGAATTGATGTTTTTTCTAAATCAACAGTTTTACAACCAGCAAAAAGCAAAACACTTATCATAATTAAAAATAAATTATTTATTTTCATTTTATTATCCCTTATTTAATGTCTTTAATATCAAAATCTGTTATATAAATACCAAGCGGATTATCTTGAATATCTTCTTCAGTTGGATTCAAAGCCTTTATAGTTATTACTGCCCTCTGGCGAATGTCCTTAATGATTACACCTGTTAGAGTTCTTGTTATAAGCCTATAGTCAACCTGATAAGTGTCTTTTGAAATCTTTAAAGGTTCTGTCTCAAATTCAACTTCTCTAGTATAATCCCCAAAATCTTTGTAAGGATTATCTTCTCGCAATAAAGTTGAATACTTAGAAGCTGATACAGCAGTTAGTAGATGATATGCCTTTTCTATATTCCTTTTTACTACTTCTTTATCACTTGATAAGGATTTATAAATATTTATAAAATCTTTTACCTGATAAGTCATAGCAACTTCTGGAATATTAAAATTTTGAAAGTTTTTTCTTGATACTTCTCCAACATATTGCGCCTGACCAAAATCATTCATTGTTACAATAGCAGGAATTACTTGAGTACGTTTTGTAAGGAAAAATGAAATACCAATAGAAAGGACAGCAATTATAAATATAAGGACTACCAAAGCCAGCTTTAATATGCCATTCTCCTTCATAACCTGACCACAGATCATATCAAAGTGTTGAAGCTGCGGATTAAAAGGAGTTGAATTAGTTCCTTTTGGCGGATAAGATTTTTGCAATTTTATATCTCCTTTTGGGCAGGCAGATATAAATGTTATTATAAAGGAATATTAGCTAGTAGTCAAATATTTACTTTGTATAGATTATAATATTTAATTGTATTAAACATTGCACATTTTACTTTTAATCCCTAACAATTATACTCTTGTCAGAAACTTGTCGAGCTATTTTTGTTTCATCTCCAGTCTTTCTTATAGTAACATTTTTACCAACAAGATCATCTTTATGCAGTTGCCAGACTGGAACATAAACTCTCTTTTCACCAGTATTGATAATAATTGCATCATTCCAGGCTTCATCCTTATCAAAAGTAATTACTTTTTCAACTTTTCCTCGAACACCCCCACCTGTGTAAAGTTCAAGTCCTTCAGGATTCTTTGCATATTCTTCAAGATAAGTATTATAGCGTCCAGCTGCTTGTAAAACATTCTTATAGTCATCACTTAATTGCCATGCATTTTTTTCTTTATCCATAAAAGCAAGTTTTAATTCTGACAAATAGGAAAGACGATTCGCCAATTCCCTTGGTAGCTTTTCTTTATTCACTAAACTATTATGAGATGAAGAAATAATTTTTTCATCAAGTTCAGTCCATCGTTTAGCTTTTACAAGATTCTTTCTTGCTGCTTCAATCTGCTCTTTTGTGCGTTCACCTATCATCTGAGTTGCAGCGTTTGAACACATCAGTCGCATAAGCTGGATAGTATCTTTATTAAAAAAGACATCTTCACCACTTTTATCCTTACCGTTAATAACAACATGTGCATGACGATGCTCTGTATCATTATGAACCGCTGCTCGCCAGCAAAGTTTATATCCAGTCTGATTTTCAACACGTTTTATAAATGATTCAACTAGAGTTTCAAGCTTTATATCATTGCTTTCAGGGGAGATTATACATTTAAAATTCAAAGGAACTTTGTACTTTTCATATTCTTCTTTACTCATGCCAAATAATTCAGGTTTATCTTCTACAAATTCTTTATTATACTGGGGCATATAATAATTGATGTATTTATCATGACTTTTAATTGAATTGGAATAGGACATTTTAAATGTAACCCTCTGATTCTGCTCAGGAAATTTAAATACATTTCCCCTCTTTCCTCCTCCAGAAAGCTTAGTATAATCATTTTTCTTACTACTTGTTTTTGAATAAGTTTTCAAAAGTCTGTTCAATGTTTCCAAATCATCACGCACATAAACAGGTTTTTTGAATTTAATTTTATCTTCATCAGAGTATTTATTTTTGTTTGGTATGTGGGAAAAAATGCCTTTATACTTCTGCATAAGCCTTATCACCTTTTTCCAATTAGTTACTCTCCTTACTTTTCAAGAACCACATTATTTTAAGCCGCTCGTAATGTGTGGCCCAACCAGCATTTTGACGTTAATTTAATCAGCAGACAACCTTCATCGGTTAATCGTCAGCTCACTCCTGCGACTTCGTTTTTATGATGTTTATACACAAACGAAAGCGAAACCTGTGTGTAAAGACAACTTCTATTCTGTAGAGGATTTCATTTTAATCTCACGTAATTTATCCAAGGCTTGCCTTGACATTCTTTGTAATTTACGGACATCACTATAATCTTCTTTTAATAAATCAAAGGAACTATCTTCAAGCATGGCTT